>JAVWYO010000006.1:0-36731 GCA_036661515.1 Muribaculaceae bacterium
TTATGCTGTTCATCGGTGGTAGTGCTAATAAGCTCAAATGATATTGATACTTTACTTTTTTGTGACCATTCAATGAGCTTAGATTTATAATTAAGCTCTTCGTTAGCCACTTTATTAAGATTGTCACCAATAACATTTTTGATAATAAAAGTCTTGCATACTTTATACCCCTTGTCGAGATATATTGCGCCAATAAGAGCTTCTACTGCATTGCCATACATATATGAGTTATGCGATTTTGAATGAATAGCAGTCTTAATAATCTTGTCAAGTTGAAGGGATAATCCTATTTTATTCAAATTCTCTCGTTGCACAATTTTGGCGCGCGTACTTGTCAAGAATCCTTCTTTCTTGTTTGGAAATTGCTTGAATAGAATGTCGGCAACGATTGCATCGAGAATTGCGTCGCCAAGAAATTCGAGCCTTTCATTGTTTATATCAGTTCCATTTTTGCTTTTTACCGAAGAAGAACGGTGAGTAAAAGCTTCATTATAGTAGCTAATATCATAAGGATAAAAGCCGAGAAATTTATAATAAAAAACATAAAGCTCCCTTTCTTTGCAGAAAAGGAGCTTTAAATGGTTTTTTATATTGCGAAGCACGTTGTTCTTTTTATTCTGAATATTTCTTTACAATTATAGTTGCATTATGTCCACCAAATCCAAAAGTATTTGATAGAGCAGCGTTTACAACACGTTTTTGAGCTTTTCCAAAAGTAAAGTTCATATTGTAATCAATATTTTCATCTAAGTCATCTTCTTCGTGATTAGTAGTAGGAGGAATAATATCCTCTAATACTGCTTTCACGCAAAATAGAGCTTCAAGAGCTCCAGTGGCACCAAGTAGGTGTCCTGTCATAGACTTAGTCGAACTAATGTTTAGCTTGTAGGCATGTTCGCCAAATACGTCTTTAATGGCTTTAGCTTCAGAAAGATCGCCTACTGGAGTAGATGTTCCGTGAACATTGATATAATCGATGTCTTCAGGTTTCATTTCAGCATCATTAAGAGCATTAGTCATCACCAGACGAGCACCAAGACCATCGGGGTGGGTAGCAGTGAGGTGATAAGCGTCGGCCGAAAGACCTCCACCAACAACTTCAGCTAAAATTTTAGCACCACGAGCCTTAGCATATTCTAATTCTTCAAAAACGAGACAAGCAGCACCTTCACCCATGACAAATCCATCGCGAGAACCACTGAAAGGGCGCGAGGCCGTTTCTGGGCTATCGTTGCGAGTAGATAGAGCATGCATAGAATTGAATCCCCCTACGCCAGCTGGATAAATAGCTGCTTCAGCGCCACCAGTAACAATGGCATCAGCCATTCCTAATCTGATGTAGTTGAATGCATCTATAAGAGCATTAGTAGAAGAAGCGCAAGCCGAAACCGTTGCAAAATTAGGACCATGAAAGCCATGTATCATAGAAATGTGTCCAGCGGCAATATCAGCAATCATCTTAGGAATGAAGAAAGGATTAAATTTTGGTCCTTGTGCTTCATTTTGGGCATAATACCCAACTTCCTCTTCAAAGGTATGTATTCCACCAATTCCAGCAGCAAAAATAACGCCTACTCTATTTTTATCGAGAGTGTCGTCATCGAGTTTAGCCTCTTTAATAGCTTGTTCGGCAGCTACAACTCCAAATTGCGCATATAAGTCGTATTTACGAAGTTCTTTGCGGTCAAAAAAGTCGCTGGCGTTAAAGTTTTTTACTTCGCACGCGAATTGGGTCTTGAACTTTGAAGCGTCAAAATGAGTAATAGGTCCAGCACCACTTACACCATTAAGAGCGTTGTCCCAAGTAGTTGGGACATCGTTACCTATTGGTGTAATTGCGCCAAGACCAGTTACTACGACTCTTTTTAATTTCATATTTCTAATTGAAGTAGAAATTAGTTCTTAGGCTCTTTAGGGTGTGTTTCAATATAAGTGATAGCATCACCTACAGTTTGAATGCCTTCAGCCTTATCGTCAGGAATAGTAATTTCAAATTCTTTTTCAAATTCCATAATAAGTTCAACTGTATCAAGTGAATCTGCTCCAAGATCTTGAGCAAAAGTTGCTTCAGTTGTAACCTCTGATTCGTTTACACCTAACTTGTCAATAATTATTGCTTTAACTCTTACTGCAATTTCAGACATAATGATAAATTTTTTAATTAGTTATAATTTCGATTTTCGATTTTTTCGCTCGGCAAAGTAAGCAATTAAAATTCTAATATAAAAAGAAAGTGGGGTATAAAATGCAAATTATTACACATCTTGATGTAAAATGTGCAATAAATAGCTGTTTTAGGACATAAATTTGATGGTGCACTGTTACAATCGTGTAACAAAAATAGTATTTTGAATTGTTAAAATCACTCTTTTATGTCATATTTTGAGATAAAAAATCCGCTAAAAAGTCAAATAATGTCATTGTAAAGTCTGAAATATTGTTTTTTTATGGATAAAAATAGCTTTAGAAGGAATATAATAATTATATTTGTTGAATATCGGTATCATAAAAAGCCAAATTAACCTATGAATTGTTTAAAATCTTCACTAATTTTTGTTGTGTTCATGTTTGTGGCATTAACACTTCAAGCAACATCTTTCGTTGGTTCTCGTACGGATTTTAGGGACGAAAGTATCTATTTTGTAATGACCACTCGTTTCTATGATGGCGATGTGAGTAATAATACATATTGCTGGGATGGAATGAATGAAAAAGACCCTGAGTGGCGTGGCGACTTTAAGGGGCTTATAAGTAAACTTGATTATATTAAGGCACTCGGATTTACGGCAGTGTGGGTAACACCTGTTGTAGAAAATGCTTCGGGCTATGATTATCATGGATATCATACTCTAAACTTCAGCAAAGAAGACCCTCGATATCAGTCGGAGGATTGTAGTTTCAAAGATCTTGTTGATGCCGTCCATAAACGAGGTATGAAGATAATACTTGACATTGTGTTGCAACACACAGGGAATTTTGGGGAAGAGACGCTTTGTCCTCTTTTTTCAAAAGATTATACACAAAACCAGTCGAATATAGATAAATCATTAAAATTGCATCTAAATAGTTCGATACCGAGTGACTATAATACATTGCCATCGGGTAGGCAATATTCGGCTCGATTGTCGCGTATGAAAAACACGTCAGATGAAAATGGGCAAGCAAAAAACTGGGATTCTAAAAACTATTGGCATCACTATGGACAATTTAATTGGGACGATATAACATGTCAGTGGGCGCAGATTGCAGGTGATTGTGTCGATTTGAATACAGAAAATCCAGCGGTGTATAATTACTTGGTAGAATGTTATTCAAAATTTATTGCCATGGGCGTAGATGGATTTCGCATTGATACGGCACGCCATATAAATCGACTTGTATTTAATAAGGTATTTAACCCGCGCTTTATGGAGGCTGCAAAAAAGGTTGGTAAGGATAATTTTTTTATGTTTGGAGAAGTGTGTACTCGTGATAGAAATGTAGTGTATCGTAATACACCTCCTATTTCGACACCATATTATACATGGAGTGATTCAAAAAATTATGCATGGAGTGAAAGTGTAGATGAGTGGAAAAATCTTCTGTGTATGCAAGGTACCGAAGGGTTTATCTCAACTACCAATCAAAAATCGTGCATAGAAAATTATAATGATGATAATAATGAGGGAGCATGGCGAGCAAGCCATAATTCAAATAATGCTTTTCTTGTGGGAAATGATTATCATAAGCCTGATTATAGCCAGCATTCGGGACTTAATGTAATAGATTTTCCTATGCACTGGAATTTTGAGAACACAAATAGTGCATGGGGAGTGCGTGGCGATGATAAACTATATAATGATGCAAGTTTCAATGTAACATATGTCGATTCTCATGATTATGCTCCCGATGGTGCTCCCGAAGGAGAACGATTTGCCAAAGGGCAGGATACGTGGGCATCAAATTTAGACTTAATGTTTACATTTCGTGGCGTGCCGTGCATATATTATGGCTCTGAAATAGAATTTCGTAAAGGATTCCCGATAGATAAAGGACCAACGTTAAAACTTAAAGACACTGGCCGTGCTTATTTTGGTGGATATATAAAGGGAGAAATATCGGTCAACGACTTTGCTTCTTATTCGGGTGCAACAGGTAATATTGCTGCTACACTAAGCCACCCACTTGCACAGCATATTCAGCGACTTAACAAATTGCGTATGGCAATTCCTGCCTTAAGGAAAGGGCAATATTCAACCGAAGGCTGTTCGGGAGGTATCGCATTTAAACGTCGCTACACCGATTCTTCAACCGATAGTTATGCGTTGGTTACAATTAATGGTAATGCAACATTTAGCGGTGTCCTTAATGGTAAATATATTGACGCAATCACGGGTGATACTAAAGTAGTGACAAATGGGACGTTAACGGCAAATTGTAGCGGGCATGGTAATATGCGCATATATGTGCTTAATACTCCTCTTACCTCTGCACCAGGTAAAGTGGGCGAAGATGGAAAGTATCTTTATACTTCTACACCAAGTATTAAGACTCAAATGGCTTATGATGGAAGTGAAGAGGAAGGCGATAATGTGACAGTATGTGATAATAAAGGTGGCGGAGGAACCGATGTAGATGAGCCAGATGTTCCTATTGAACCATCAATGTCAAAGGGCGAACAAGCAATATTTTTTGAACGACCCGACGGGTGGAATAGCTCAATAAAAATGTGGGTATGGAATGATAATAAAAACTTTACTGGTGGAAATTGGCCTGGTGAGAAAGCAACATATCTTGGTAATAAAATATATAAATGGATTTATTCCGGCACTGGGAAAATAACAGGTAACGTAATTATTAATGATGGCAATCATCAAACTATATCATTAGATTATGTGAATGGTGGATATTATACATTGGCAGGATATCAAAATACTATTCCAGGAGCTGGTGATATTGAAGACCCTATTATTCCACCTACTCCAAGTGAAACCGAATGGAGATTGTATTTTGAAAAGCCAGTATCATGGAGTGGCAATATAAATGCGTATGTGTATCATAAAGATAATGGAGTTGCGACTGCGCTAAAATCGTGGCCTGGAGCGGCTATGTCACTTGGTGGTGACGGTAGATATTTTATTGACTTTAAAATGAGTATTAAAAAAGGGTGGGTGATATTTAATGATGGAAAGAATCAGACAAAAGGAGATCCTGGATTTGAATTAATTAATAATGGTGTATATACAATTAATGGTATTGGCTCAGCTGGTGTTGGAGGCACAACGATAGCTCAATTGAAAATAATGGTAAAGAATGGTGTTATCTATATCTTATCAGAACAGTCTAAAAGTATAATGGCAGTCTCTATTGATGGCTCAATACGTAGTTATAATATTAATGAAGGAATTACAGTAATTGATGATTTACCTAAAGGCTTCTATATTATAGATGGGAAAAAAGTGATACTATAAATTAGTATTACTGCAAGAAAAATAATTGTATCTTTGCAGTGAAATGAGGCACTGATAAAAGTAGTGTATTCATTCCTTTTACAATTATAAAACTAAAAGAGATAGCACAATGCGTATTGATATATTGACAGTAATGCCCGAAATACTTGAATCGCCACTCGGCTATTCAATATTACAGCGAGCAAAAGATAAAGGTCTTGCCAATATAGTTGTGCATAATCTTCGAGATTATTCTTTGCGAAATCATCGTAAGGTAGATGACTATCCATTTGGTGGAGAGGCTGGAATGGTGATGCAGATAGAGCCTGTTGATAGAGCTATAACGCAGTTGAAAAGCGAGCGCAATTATGATGATGTTATTTTTACGTCGCCTGATGGTGTGCTATTTAGTCAGCCAATGGCAAATGAGCTTTCGATGTCCGAAAATTTGATAATTCTTTGTGGACACTATAAAGGGGTTGATTATCGCATTCGCGAGCATCTTATTACACGTGAAATTTCGATAGGCGATTATGTGCTTACTGGAGGAGAGCTCCCTGCTGCAATAATTGCCGATGCAATAGTGCGTCTTATTCCAGGTGCTATTGGCGATGAGCAATCGGCATTGAGTGATTCTTTTCAAGATAACATTCTTGCACCACCAGTATATACTCGTCCAGCAGAATATAATGGTTGGAAGGTGCCCGATATATTACTTTCGGGACACGAAGCAAAGATTGATGAATGGAAGCATGATATGTCAATCAAACGAACGATGGAACTGCGACCAGATTTATTAAAATAGATAATATAATGAGTGACGAAATTATCAGTAGCCGACACAGATGGATACCACGATGGGTGAGCCTGCCTCTTGTGATTATTGTGGTGTTTCTTGTGATTATTTTATTCTTTCACGAGAATAGTTATATTAAAAGTCTTACTTATGGACAGACTATATCGGAGATGAAGCAGGAGATACAAGAAAATATTGACTCAGCAAAATATTATGAGCGTAAGGTGCAGGAGTTAAATACCGACCCCGAATCTCTTGAAAAATTAGCACGTGAACAATATCACATGAAAAGTGCTAATGAAGATATATATATTACAAATATTAAATAGATAATTAGCACACCCCTAAAAAAAAGGAGGATTTAACAATGAATAGAAAAGAAAGAATATTAAATATTATCCACATAATAGCAATGCTTATCATAGCTTGCGCTGCTATACTTCCACTGTTGCAAATTCAGTGGCCACCATTGCGATATGTCTTTGCCGTTGGTGCAATAGGAACTTTAGTAGTGAGAATGATGATGCGTTACAAAGGTGATAACATTAGGCTAAAGCGTCTTAATAGAATGGAGATGGTGTCGTCGCTATGCTACATGCTTTCGGCGTTTTTTATGTTTTATCCAGGTTCTAAATTGACCGACTGGCTTGCTTTTCTTACCGCTGGAGCCGTGTTACAGGTGTATTCGTCATTTATGATTTCACGTGTAGAAAGCAAAGAGAGAGAGGATAAAAAGAAATAAATAGG
The DNA here is from genome assembly GCA_036661515.1 of Muribaculaceae bacterium. Classification (GTDB taxonomy): domain Bacteria; phylum Bacteroidota; class Bacteroidia; order Bacteroidales; family Muribaculaceae; genus HGM05232. The sequence continues at coordinate 6,973 of JAVWYO010000006.1, forward strand.
ATATATATATTGGAGTGGATATGTTTTATTGAAAAAACAAAACTTCTAAAAATCTTAAAAACACTTATAAAAAGCTCTATAATTTATTAGTATTTAGTACCTTTGCAACGCAAATGAAGTTGAATATAGCAATAGACCAAGGAAATACGGCGACTAAGGTGTCGTTGTTTGATGGACTAACACTTGTGAGCAATAAGAAGTATAAAGCGTTGAACATAAGTGACATAGAACAACTCCTAAGTGAAAATGAAATAGGGGTTGCTATTTATTCGTCGGTGCAAAAGAGAAATGAGGAAATCGAAAATTTATTGCATGAGCGTCTTGATAAATGCTTGATATTGAGCTATAAGACACCAATGCCAATGACTATTGATTATGCTACGCCTCACACACTTGGTAATGATAGAATTGCAGCAGCAGTAGGAGCATTATGTGAAATGCCAGAAAAGAATGTGCTTATAATAGATGCGGGAACAGCCGTTACCCTTGATTTATTGAATAAGAAAGGGCATTTTGTTGGAGGAAATATCACGCCAGGATTGAGGACTCGATTTGAGTCACTTCATAATTTCACGGATAAGTTGCCGTTAATAGATGAAGATGGTGATATTCCATTGATAGGATATGACACTTCTACGGCGATAAGAGCAGGAGTAGTAAATGGATTAGTATCTGAAATAGAAGGCTATATAGATTGCGTGACAAAAGAAATTGGCGATTTAACGGTATTTATGACGGGGGGTGATAGCCAATTTTTGGCAAAACGAATAAAAAGTCCCATATTTGGCGACGAAAATTTATTATCAAAAGGATTAAACAGAATATTATTATACAATAATGAAAGTATATAGATACATGGTATTATCGGCGTTGATTGCGTTTGGAGCAATTGCAGCCGTAGCACAAGGGTCAATAACACCTTACTCAAAATATGGTTATGGGCTTCTAAATGACAATGCAACAAGTATGCAACGCTCTATGGGAGGTGTTGGATATGCCATGAGTAATGGTAGGCAAATCAATGTGATGAACCCTGCATCTTATGCAGCAATAGACTCCCTTACATTTCTGTGGGATATAGGTCTTGATGTCACGAGTTTGTCTTCAAAAGAAAACGGCAAATCGGGTAGTAGTTTTGGCGGAGGGCTTGACTATATCACAATGCAATTTCCGTTAGGAAAATATATGGGCGGAAGTCTTGGTTTAATGCCTTATTCATCAGTTGGCTATTCGTTTGGTGGTGATATAAAGAATGGAACCGATTCTCGTTTAGGTAGTGGTGGAATAAATCAACTTTATGCAGGCGTTAGTGGTCGTCCATTTAAAGGTTTTACCGTAGGAGCTAATTTTTCGTATCTATTTGGCACAATATTAAATGATGTGTATGCAACTACAACATCTGGTGTGCAAACCCTTTTTGAGCAAGTAATGCAAATAAGGGATTGGAATGTAAACATAGGATTGCAGTATTCGCATAACTTTAGCAAGAAACATAAAGGGACAATAGGCCTTGTTTATACGCCCGGAAAGAGTTTCCTTGGTCACACTTGGGGCACATATTATGAAATAAATACAGAAACTAAAGTAAAGCCAGATACGATAGGATACACTTCGTTAAAAGATAAATATACAAGCGCTCACACCTTTGGTGGTGGACTAAGTTATACTTATGATAATCGTCTAAATGTAGAGGCTGATTTTACTTTCCAAAATTGGAAAAATGCGAAATTTGCCAAAATGGAGAGATTTGAACCTACGATATTAGATAATAGGTGGAAAATCGCTTTAGGCGCTCAGTTTACGCCTAAATTACGAGGAAATTACTTGCAACGCATGAATTATCGTATTGGTACCTATTATAATCATGATTATATAATGGTTAAGGGTAATAATATTAGAGAATACGGCGTTTCAATAGGTTTTGGATTGCCTACTCCAAGTACTAAAACTATTATAAACTTAGGTTTTGAATACAAGCGTCGCGAAGCATATCCAGCATCGTTGATAACTGAAAACTACTTTAACATAACTCTTGGTGTGAACTTCAATGAATTGTGGTTCTGGCAAAATAAGATTAAATAGGCTGATAGCTTATTATGTTTAAGGCACGTAACATATTATTTATTGTTATTATATTTTTATCACTTTTTGGTTGCAAGCAAGAGCTAAAAGATGTGGTAAAGCGGGAGACCGACCCCGATAAAGTTCCGACGGTTGTTACAAGAGATATAACCACACTTATTAGTGACTCTGGTGTTACTCAATATAAAATAACGTCAAAAATATGGTATATTTATCAAGAAGCAAAAAAGCCATATTGGAAATTCCCAAAAGGCTTGTTTATTGAGAAGTTTGACGAGAAATTTAAGACCGATGCATCAATACGTTGCGACTCGGCAACCTACTTTAAAGATGAACAGTTATGGCGTCTTGATGGCCATGTAACCATTAAAAACGTAAAAAAAGAGTTGATATTAACGCAACAGCTCTTTTGGGACCAACGCTTGCAAAAAGTATATTCAGATTCATTTATACATATAGAAAAGAGTGATCGTATAATTGAAGGATATGGATTTGTTTCTAACGAGCGAATGACAACATACACTCTTCAACACCCAATGGGAATATTCCCAGTGCCCGAACGAGCTCCCGGAGTAAGTGTTCGCGATACTTCTCAGTCGGTTATAAATAAATAGAATAAAGGACTAAATGGATAGCACATTTGCACTTATAATAACGCTTATAGCCATCACTTTCTCGGCATTCTTCTCGGGAATGGAGATAGCATTTGTGTCGTCTAATAGGGTGCGTGTAGAGCTTGATGTGAAAAAGGGTGGTGCTATGAACCGTATCTTAAATGTTTTCTATGGTAATAAGAATATGTTTATTTCTACAATGCTTGTAGGGAATAATATAATGCTTGTTATCTATGGTATGGGAATGGCAATATTGTGCAAACCACTGTTTGTGAATATTTATGATAATGAAGTATTCATTCTTATTGCGCAGACGATAATTTCCACAGGATTAATACTCATAACAGGAGAATTTCTACCGAAGACCATATTTCGTATTAATCCAAATATGTCGCTTCGTAATTTCTCATTTCCGCTGTATGTTTTTTACCTCATACTTTATCCAATCTCATGGTTCTCTTCATTTTTATCAAATATGCTTATGAGGTTATTTGGCGTAAAAATAAAGAATCAGCGACTTGGAGGTATTACTATGGGTGAACTTGATGCATATCTACAACAGACGATTGACAAACAGGAAGATGAGCATAAAGAAGTGGAACATGAGGTGAAGATATTTAGAAATGCACTTGATTTTTCGAGCACACACTTGCGCGACTGTGTAATTCCACGTAATGAGATACTTGCGGTGAATATTGATGTTGCCGAGCGCGAGCAACTGAGCCGTAGATTTAGTGAATCGGGGTTGTCTAAGATTGTTGTTTATCGTGAAGATATAGATAATATATTGGGTTATATTCACGTGAGTGAGTTATTTGACCTTAGTGTTGATTGGAAAAAGTGCATAAAACCAGTGCTTTTTGCGCCCGAAACGATGCTTGCTAATAAAATGATGCGTAGCCTTCTAAGCGAGAAAAAGAGTATGGCAATCGTTGTTGATGAATTTGGTGGAACATCTGGAATAGTAACTCTTGAAGATCTTGTAGAAGAGATTTTCGGGGATATAGAAGATGAACACGACCGCAAGCGTAATAACTCACGTTGCGTGGGCGAAGGCGTTTATGAATTTTCGGGTAGAATAGAAATTGAGAAAATAAATGAGCTATATCATCTAAATTTACCAGAGAGCGATGAATATCAGACGCTTGCAGGATATATACTCTATAATTTAGAAGCATTACCCGAAGAGGGCGAAACCTTTAAGATAGATAATATAATGTTTGCAATATTGAAGAAAAGTGCTACAAAGATAGAGCTTGTTAAAGTTGATACTACTTGTGAGGAGTAATAAGAAAATTGCATACCTTTGTATGCCAACAAAAAATTAAAGGATAGAATATGCCAATTAAATTGCCAAATCAAAGCGAATTATCCTATACATCAGGAGAGTTTTCAAAAAAATTATTTATTGAAACATACGGCTGTCAAATGAATGTAGCCGACAGTGAAGTTGTAGCATCTGTAATGAAGATGGCTGGCTATGAAATAACCGAAGATATAGAATCAAGTGATGCTGTATTTATTAATACTTGCTCAATTCGTGATAATGCCGAGCAAAAGATATTCTCGCGTTTATTGCATTTAGATGGTCTCAAAAAGAAAAAAAACGGCAAGTTTATTATTGGTATTATCGGTTGCATGGCCGAACGTATAAAGGAAACGCTGATAAATGATTATAAAGTAGATCTTGTCGTGGGTCCCGACGCATATCTCGACCTTCCTACCCTAATAGGGAGCGTAGAAGCTGGCGAAAAGGCTATAAACATTGACTTATCTGACACTGAAACTTATCGCGAGATAATTCCTTCACGGCTTGGTGGCAATAAAATTGGCGGATTTATAAGCATAATGCGAGGTTGCAATAATTTTTGTTCATATTGTATTGTCCCTTACACGCGAGGCCGTGAACGAAGCCGTGAGCCAGGTAGTATCATTAATGAACTGCGTGATTTGCAAAATAATAGTTATAAAGAGGTAACATTGCTTGGACAAAATGTAAACTCTTATCGTTACGAAGACCCTAATACAGGTGAGGTAATTGATTTTGCTCATTTGCTTGAACTTGTGGCAGATGCTGCCCCAGAGTTGCGTGTGCGTTTTACAACGTCACACCCTAAGGATATGAGTGATGAAATAATAGCTATGGTAGCAAAAAAATCAAATATCTGCAATCACATTCATTTGCCAGTGCAGTCGGGAAGCAATTCAGTGCTAAAGGCTATGAACCGTAAATATACTCGTGAATGGTATCTTGACCGTATAAATGTAATTCGTACTATGATACCTAATTGTGGAATTAGCAGTGACTTATTTACTGGATTCCATGATGAAAGTGAAGAAGATTTTGAAGAGACATTGAGCCTAATGCGAGAGGTGGGATTTGATGCCTCGTTCATGTTTAAATATTCGGAACGGCCAGGTACCTATGCATCAAAAAATCTACCTGATAATATATCAGAAGCGGTGAAAATAGAGCGTCTTAATCGTATGATTGCTTTGCAAAATGAACTTTCGCTAAAAAGCAACACAGCAGATGTTGGTAAAACATTTGAAGTAATTGTTGAAGGATATTCAAAAAGGTCTAAAGCCGACTTGTTTGGTCGTACAGAACAAAATAAAGTTGTAGTATTTCCTGCATATAGTCATAAAATAGGTGAACGCGTTAGTGTGAGCATCGTTAGTGCTTCGTCGGCTACTCTTATCGGCAAGGAAATATAATCTACTCAAGAAATGAATAATAGTTCTTCTACATCATTACCAGTTGAGAAGAAAGAACGTTTGTGGAATAGAAATTTCATAGTTATCTCGGTAGGTAACTTTATGCTATTCTTTTCGTTTTATCTCTTACTCCCCATGTTGCCATTATATCTAAACGATACGTTTAGTGCCAGTAAGCAGATTATAGGGTTTGTGTTATCGGGTTACACAGTAACTGCACTTATCATACGCCCATTTGGTGGATTTGTGATAGATAGTTTTCCCCGAAAAAAGATTTTACTAATATGCTATTTTACATTTTTCATATTCTTTGCAGGTTATCTTGTGGCAGGCACTTTGTTGATTTTTGCTGTAATACGAACACTTCATGGACTTTCATTTGGTTCGGTAACAGTTGCAAATAGCACAGTTGCAATAGACGTAATGCCACCATCACGACGTGCCGAAGGAATAGGGTTCTATGGCATTAGCAATAACCTTGCAATGGCAATAGGTCCAACGATAGCATTATATATGTATGAAGCATTACCCGACTTTCATTATATCTTTGCCCTCTCACTTATAACATCGGGTATTGGATTTGCTTTTGTGTCAACCGTAAAGCCGCGTAAACGCGAAATGAAGTGCCGAAATCAGCCATTGTCATTAGATCGTTTTTTCTTGACAAAAGGTATTCCAGAAGGGATAACACTCATATTTTTCTCGTTTGCTTATGGTATCCTATCAACATATCTTGCTATTTATGGAAAAGATGAGATTGGAATAACCAGTGGCTCTGGATTGTTTTTTATGCTTATGGCGCTTGGACTTATATTATCACGCCTTTTCTCAAGTCATTCGCTTAATAAAGGATATATCACGCAAAATATTACGGTAGGAATGGTGCTTGCGATTGTAGGCTTTACTCTTTTTGTCGCTATAAGGATACCACTGTTTTATTATATTTCAGCGGTAATAATAGGTGGCGGATATGGCTGTCTGTGCCCTTCATATCAGACAATCTTTATAAATCTTGCTCCAAATAGCCAGCGAGGCACTGCTAATTCTACATATCTCACATCTTGGGATATTGGAGTGGGTGCTGGGGTGCTTATTGGCGGTTATGTTGCCGAGCATTTTAGTTATCATGGAGCATATTGCATGTCGGTAGGATTCTGCATAATAGGGCTGTTATTATTTATTTTTCATACAGGAAAACACTTTAATCGTCAAAAATTGCGATAAAAAGAAAATTAAATGCGAAAAAGGTTGACAATGGGCAATTTGCGTAGTATTTTTGTAACAAATTTGGGACAAAATGCGCTTTAGCCTAAAAAGCAATAAGATTTGAGCATATTTTTATCACCCAAAGTTATTAAAAATGAGCAATAATAAGAAAAAATCAAATATATCATATTTTCATGCAAATATAACGTCAATTATTAGTGTTGCATTAGTGTTACTTCTTATAGGGATTCTTGCTATGATAGGAATTGGAGGTACGAATCTCACAAATCATATTAAAGAAAATATTGGGTTTGACGTAATAGTTAAAGACACAGCTACTGAGCCACAAATAAATACTTTGAAACAGATGTGGAACCATGCTCCTTATATTTCGAGTGTGAAATATATCTCTAAAGAAGATGGCTTGCGAAGTTGGGAAGCCGAGACGGGTGAAAATCTTGTAGAAATGCTTGGCGTGAATCCTCTAAATGCAGAATTTGAAGTGCGAGTAAAATCAAAATATGCAAGCGTTGACAGCTTAAATAAAATTGTTAAGCAACTTAATAATAATCCAGCGATAGAATCTATTGCAATGCAACGTGAACTAATAGATTCAATTAATAATAATATTGCTAATATAGCACTTGTGCTTGCGATAATTGCGGGCGTTTTAATGATTATATCATTTGCTTTGATAAATAATACCGTGCGACTTACGGTTTATTCCAAACGGTTCATTATTCACACGATGAAACTGGTTGGGGCAAAGGCAGGTTTTATACGTAAACCATTTATTATAAGTAATATAATCAATGGAATCATTGCAGGAATAATAGCAATAGTAATACTTTGTATCTGCATATATTATACACTTCAAATTGATAATTCGGTGGCCGAACTTGTTTCTCAAGAAATGCTGTGGTGTGTGTGTGGTGGTATAATAATATTAGGAATGTTGTTATGTGGAATAGCTGCATTCTTAGCTGCGAATAAATTTATTCGTTTGAGCTATGATGATTTATTTAAACGATAATAATAAAAACATATATATGGCTAATAAGATTGACGGCGAAGGTGCTCGCAATAAGCATAATGAAAGTATCAAATACAACTCATTTCCATTACTAAAAAGTAATTTTGTACTTATGGGAGTGTGTGGATTAATGATAATTGTAGGATTTCTTCTTATGATGGGAGAATCGAGTGGCGACACTTTTAATCCCGACATCTTCAGTACACGACGCATAGTAGTAGGACCTACGATAGCATTTTTAGGTTTCCTTTTTATGGCATTTGCCTTAATCTACAAAAAAAAAGATAAAAACAATTCGGATAATAAATAATACACTAAATAGCGAATGGATATTTTTCAGGCGATAATTATCGCCATTGTTGAGGGATTAACAGAATTTTTGCCAGTATCATCTACTGGTCACATGATTATTACACAAAATATACTTGGAGTGAAATCCGATGAATTTGTAAAGGCTTTTACTGTAATAATACAATTTGGTGCAATTTTATCGGTTGTGTGTCTATACTACAAGCGTTTCTTTATAATGAAACCGATAAAAGTTTTTGATAAAGAAGCTGTCATAGGCAAGAGTGCATCGCAACGTAACATTATATATTTAAAGAGATTTCTTGATAAATTTGATTTTTATTGGAAACTACTTGTAGCATTTATTCCAGCTGCAATATTGGGGTTTGCTTTTAGCGATCTTATCGATAAAATGCTCGAAAGCGTAACAGTTGTAGCCGTAATGCTCATCGTTGGTGGCGTATTAATGCTGTTTGTCGATAAATGGTTTGGTAATAAGAAAAATGATGTAGAACTAAGTGAGCCAAAGGCATTTAAGATAGGACTTTATCAATGTATAGCAATGATACCAGGAGTTTCGCGCTCTATGGCAACGATAGTAGGAGGAATGCAACAAGGACTTACCCGCAAGACGGCTGCAGAGTTCTCGTTTTTTCTTGCAGTGCCCACGATGTTTGCAGCAACCGCCTATAAATTGCTTAAATTGATAATGAGTGATGATTCTCATATACTTGTAGATCACATGAGTGAGCTTATTATTGGTAATATAGTAGCTTTTATAGTAGCAATACTTGCAATAAAGTTTTTTATTAATTACGTAACCCGTTATGGTTTTAAAGCATTTGGATACTACCGCATAATCGTTGGTGGTGCCATTATTATAATGCAACTATGCGGATTAGGTTTAACGATTGACTAATGATAAATCCTATAGAGGGCGAAATATTTTACGTAGATAAGCCACTAAAGTGGACATCATTTGATGCAGTAAAGCGGATGAGAGGCATTCTATTGCGACGTACAGGGCTGAAAAAGCTGAAAGTAGGGCATGCTGGTACTCTTGACCCCCTTGCTACTGGTATCTTAGTAATATGTAGTGGTAGGGCTACAAAACGAATTGACGAGCTTCAAGCTCACGTAAAGGAGTATATAGCGACCATTGAACTTGGTGCTACTACACCCTCGTTTGACCTTGAAACAGAAGTCGATGCTACTTATGAATGGAAGCATATCACTCGTGAGCAAATAGATGAAGTATTGAAGAATTTCATTGGTAGTATAAAGCAAGTTCCACCTGCATACTCTGCTTGTAAAGTAGATGGAAGAAGAGCGTATAAAACGGCTCGGAAAGGTGGCGAAGTGAAACTTCAAGCGAAGGAACTTGTTATTGATGCAATAGAAGTACTCGAATTTGATGCACCACGCCTTGTGATAAGAGTGGTATGTAGTAAGGGTACATATATCCGTGCTTTGGCTCGCGATATTGGTATAGCACTTGGGAGTGGAGGACATCTCACGGCTCTTAGGCGCACTCAAGTAGGCAATATAAAAATTGAAGATTGCCGACAAATGGACGACGTTATGACTTATCTTGAAAATGTAGAAATAGAGATGCCTAAAGAAGAAATCTCCAAAGAATCACAGAATTAGGATAAAAATAGAAAAATAAATAAATAAAAAATATAGATATGAAGCTATCACAATTTAAGTTCAAATTGCCTGAGGAGCTTATTGCAAGCGAGCCAGTACCAGTAAGAGATGAATCGCGCCTTATGGTTCTCAATAAAAAGACGGGTGAGATTAAACATAAGCAATTCAAAGAAATATTAGACTATTTCGATGATGGTGATTTGTTTGTGCTTAATGATACTAAAGTATTTCCCGCAAAGTTATATGGAAATAAAGAAAAGACTGGAGCTAAAATAGAAGTTTTCCTATTGCGTGAGCTTAACGAGGAGCACAAGTTGTGGGACGTTCTTGTAGAGCCAGCGCGTAAAATACGTATTGGCAACAAGCTATATTTTGGCGTTGATGAGTCAATGGTAGCCGAAGTTATTGATAACACCACATCAAGAGGTCGTACCCTTCGTTTCCTTTATGATGGACCTCATGATGAATTTAAAAAGACACTTTTCAGCTTAGGTGAAACGCCACTCCCATATTACATCAAACGCGAACCAACACCCGATGATGTTGATCGCTATCAATGTATATTTGCAAAGAATGAAGGAGCTGTTATCGCTCCAGCAGCTGGATTGCATTTTAGTCGTGAATTGATGAAGAGAATGGAGATAAAGGGTATCAATACGGGATATGTCACTTTGCATTCTGGGCTTGGTAATTATCGTGACATTGATGTTGAGGATTTAACGAAGCATCGTATGGATTCAGAGCAGATGGAAGTTAATGATGCGATGGTTGAGATACTTAACGCTACCAAAGATACAGATAAGAAAATATGTGCAATAGGTGCATCTGTGCTACGTGCAGTAGAGAGCACCGTTGGAGTAGAAGGCCATATTAAGCCATATTCGGGTTGGACTAATAAATTTATTTTTCCTCCCTACGATTTTACAGTGTGTGATGCACTTGTCACAAATTTTCACATGCCTTATTCCGTGATGCTGATGATGGTGTCGGCATTTGGCGATTATGACCATGTGATGAATGCTTATGAAGTTGCAATAAAAGAAGGCTATCGCTTTGGTGCCTATGGTGATGCAATGTTAATAATATAAATAAGACATACAAGCATATTTTATAATAATAGCTTCTCATAAACTAAGGTTTGTGTGGAGCTATTATTGTTTAATAATTTCCAGCCTGTAATATTTAATTTCCTTGTATTACAGATATTAGAAATAATGTTTCTTAACGAAAAATTATCTTATATTCTATTTTATGCTTATATTTGCATAAACGCATTTGGCTATTCTCGAAATAACCTTTAGAAAAGATTTATCATGAATATGTTGAAATATTTACTGCTTTTTGCTATTATCTCAATAAATAGTATGGTTGCTTCTGCACAAAATTCTTTTGTGCAACTATTACAGTCATCTCCCGAATCATCAATATTAACAAGCAATAGTCAGGTACTAACTTTTGCTGGTGCTTTTATTGTGTTGTTGCTTATTGCTATCGTATTAATAATTGTATTGAAAATACATGTTAATCAAGAGATATTGAAGAATGAAGTATCCGAAAAAAAGTTTGAAAAATTATATAATCAAAAGGCAACTATTCTAAGTATTCTTCCAGTAGGGATAGAGATATATTCGCCCGAAGGTGTTCTCATAGATTTTAATGACCGAGAATGTGAGATATTTGGTATTCAGCGCGAAGATGCAATAGGTAAAGTCACAATTGATGGAAATCCTAATCTTGATGATGAATTTAAAAGAGCATTTCATGAGGCGAGAGAGATTAATGTAAATTTTCAATACGATTTTTCAAAAATATATAAGTACGGTTTTTTTGAAACAGTTAAGAAAGAAGGAATAATATGGGTAAACTGTAAAGGTAAGCCACACTTAGATGACAAAGGCAATATGCTCGATTATGTGTTTAGCGTAACAGATGTCACAGAGAGTGTTTATCGTACAAAGGAACTTGAAATCGCGCAATTTAATCTATCGCTTGCCATAAATGCAGGTGATATTGCAGTGTGGGGTTATGACGTAAAGAAAAACTATCTTTATAATATACAAGGTCGCGTATTTAAAGATGATTTTATCTCACCAAAAGAAGCTGATGAATATATACATCCAGGAGATAGGGTGATATTTAGGGCATTATTTCAGCAGTTAATTGATGGGCGAACTAAAAAAACGAGCTGTAAATTGCGTTTCAAGAATCAGTTTAGCAATGAATATGAATATATTCAGAAAGAGATAGTTGCCATTACAGATAAAGATGGGAATGTTGAAAAAATTATAGGAACTCATCGCAATATTACATCAGAAGTTCTTCATGACAGTAAAATGAAAGAAGATAGAATTGCCATTGAAAGAAGTCGAGATGAATTAAAAAAGAAAAATCAAGAATTAGAGGATATAAGACTAAATCTTGAACTATCACTTAAGGCTGGTGAAATAGGGGTGTGGTCTTATGAGGCTGACATTGAACGGTTTGTTCGGCTTTATGGTAATATACTTTCAGGCGAAAGTGATACTTTTGAAGATATTGTAGCGATGATTTACCCTACTGAAAGAGCTAATTTTAGAGCAACGTGGAATGATATTTTTGCTGGCAAAATAGATGAAACGAAAACTATAACACAATTTATAGATAAAAATTCTGATGAACCAATATATATTGAAAATCAAATCTTAAGCATAAAAGACGATCAAGGAAATGTGAAACGCATCATAGGCACTCATCGTGATATTACTGAATGGTACAAAGATCATAAAATACTCGAAGCTAACAATAAAAAGACAGAACTTGTGATACAGGCATCGGGGCTTGCATTATGGGAATATGATGTAAAGAAGAACGAATTTACAAGTTTTAATGATCCAATTAATAATTATGATAGCTCGATTAAGATAAATTTTCAAGAATATATGAGCTCTCATAATTCTGAAGATTTTAGTCCCGACTTCATTGCAGCAACAAAGATATTGACCTCGGGAAAAGATATGTCATTTAGCTATACGGCAAGAGTGAAAACCGATTTTGAAATGGATTGGCAACACTGCTTTATCACAGGTTCACCCCTTGAAAAAGATTCTAATGGAAAGGTTACAAAATTTGTAGGACTTAGGCAAAATGATACCAAGTTGATTAAACTTTCTAAAGAGATTTCCGAAAAAAATATGCAACTTAACATGGTGCTTAAAGCAGGACTAATCACCCCTATGATAATTGACGTTGAAACAGGAAGAGTGAAGATTTCGGCAGAAGATATTCAAAAACGTACGGGAAAAGCGTCAGATGTTGAGTCTCAAGGGTTATTATTTAAAGAAGTTATTTCTTATATTCATGCCGATGATCGCGACCGTGCTAAGGTGGTATTTGATAGGCTTGTTAATGGCGAGGTATCGCAGATACGTGACGAGATACGCTATGATCCAAATGGCGAATTTAAAGATTCCTATGAGGTGAATTTTGTGGGGCTTAATTATGATAGACATGGGAAGCCAAAGAAAATAGTAGGATATATTCAAAACATAACAGAACGTAAGTTATTACTCTCTGACTTGCAACGAGCTAAAGAGCAAGCCGAGCAGTCTAATAAATTAAAATCGGCATTCCTTGCTAATATGAGTCATGAGATAAGGACACCGCTTAATGCTATTATAGGCTTTTCGGAATTGATAACCGACACTGAGTCGTTAGAAGAGAAGAAGGAATATATGAGCATTATTAAAAATAATAATGAACTACTCCTTCGACTTATTGGCGATATTCTCGACCTTTCTAAAATAGAAGCTGGAATGATAGAGCTAAAACCCGAAACATTTGATTTAGCTCAAACCTTTGAAGATGCCTTTGTTACTCTTGGGCAAAAGTGTGTGAACGGTAAGGTTAAGTTTTTGAAAGAGAGCCCTTATAGTAAATGTATTGTGTCGCTTGATAAAAATAGATTACTTCAAATTATCACAAATTATGTGACAAATGCCATTAAATATACGCCCAGTGGTACGATAACTATGGGATATGAATATATCAATCAAGGTATTAAAGTATATATACGCGACACTGGAATAGGTGTTCCAGAAAATAAAAAATGTAAGTTATTTCAACGTTTTGAGAAATTAGATGACTTTGCGCAAGGCACAGGTCTTGGACTTTCAATAACAAAAGCGTTGGCAGAAGTGTGTGGAGGAAATGTGGGATTTGAAAGTAAGGAAAAATCAGGGTCTATATTTTGGGCTTGGATTCCATGCCTCGCCGACGTAACATTAGAACATGTTTCAGAAGCGCCATTAGTTAAAGAAATTTACCAAGAACCTGCTGAAGATAAGCACAAGGAAATTAACGTATTAAATATTTTAATAGCGGAAGATAGTGATAGTAATTATCTCCTTGTAAGTCATATTCTAAAAGAGCATAATCTGAGTAGAGCCACTAATGGAAACTTGGCATTATTGAAAGCAAAAGATGCTAAATTTGACCTAATATTAATGGACATGAAAATGCCTGTAATGAGTGGATTGATTGCAACTTCTAAGATACGTGAATTTGACAAAGAAACACCTATTATAGCATTAACGGCAAATGCTTTTGATTCTGATAAAGTAAAGGCAAAAGATGTTGGTTGTAATGATTTCTTGACAAAACCGCTAAATAAGAAAGACTTACTTAAGATTGTTAATAGTATAGTAAAGTAGTTGCAATATAGAATATTACTGTGCGTTTGACCTAATGCTAAAACTATATAATGCCCATTGAGAAATACTTCTCATAGCAAGATATAGAATGAAAGCGAGCCATAAACGGTCGTTAATGGATTCTTGGGGAAATACAAAGAATGCTATAAAAAACATAGCTGTTGCTGCTAATATTGAAAAGACCATTTGTTTTGTGGCTGTTAAACCAATAAATACGCCGTCCCATATGAAAGCTGATACCCCAGCTATGGGTATTAAGACTATCCAGCATGTGTAATTTGAGGCTACATCGATAATGCTATTATCGTCGGTGAGAAATCCAAATATTTCTCGGTTGCCATATCCATATGCGATAACAAATATCACAGTAATAATAGTTGCCCAATAGAATAAATTTCTGATAGTTAGCTTTATAGCAATATGATTCTTTGCTCCTGCAAATCTACCAACAAGGGCTTCACCAGCAAATGCAAAACCGTCCATAAAATATGAAAACATTACAAATAGTTGCATAATCAAGGCATTGACAGCAAGTATTAAATCACCACTTCGTGCTCCTACAGCCATGAAAAATAGTGTGACACTCATTAAGCAAAGACTACGAATGAATATATCACGATTGACACTAAAAAACTTATTTATATCATTTCCACGCAGGCACTTACTCCAATTAATGTCCCTTATTATATACTTATATTTTTTATGGAGTAAAACGAGAGCGAATATTATTCCTAAATATTCAGCAACCACTGTGCCTATCGCAATCCCAATAAATCCCAATTCAAGTATAAACACAGCCCAAAGGCTTATGATAATATTAAGAATATTCACGCCGATAGATATATACATAGGATACTTTGAGTTTTGCATCCCCAGTAGCCAACCCTTTATAGCCATTGTCATAAGTATCGCTGGTGCGCCCCACACGCAAATATAAAAATATTTTTGGGCAAGTATTATAACCTCATTTGATGGAGATATTGCCAGAAGAGCAATCCATTGAAGTGGATATTGCAATGCTATAATTAATAATCCTATAAGCAAGCCTATCAAGGACGAGCGTAGCAGAATGTATTTCATGCCATCTTTATCTCCTTTTCCAAAGGATTGAGCCGTTAGCCCTGTTGTGCCCATGCGCAGAAATGCCATGTTCCAATACACCAGATTAAACATCATTGCACCCACAGCGATAGCTCCAATAAATGAGGCGTTACCCATGTGTCCAGCTATTGTAATATCAATTAACCCAAGTAGGGGGATTGTGATATTAGTTATAATAGCTGGTATTGCCAACCGAAATATTTCTTTGTTAATGCGCATTGTTGCAAAAGTAATGAATTTAAGGCTTCAACTATTCATTTCTTCCTATATTTTCTTCCATTTTGGCTTGATTGTAGTATGACAATTTTTTTTATTGTATCTTCGTATTGTTTTAATTATTAATATGAAAATTGGTAATATCGATTTAGGTCAACACCCTGTCATGTTGGCACCGATGGAAGATGTAACAGATCCCTCTTTTCGCCTTATATGCAAAGAGCAAGGGGCTGATATGGTTTACACGGAATTTGTGTCAAGTGATGCCTTAATAAGGAATATTAATAGCACTACTCGTAAACTCCATATAAACCCAGCCGAACGCCCTGCTGCAATACAAATTTATGGCAAAGAGATAGAGCCTATGGTAGAAGCAGCACGCATTGCTGAGACTGCCAATCCCGATGTGTTGGATATTAACTTTGGCTGTCCAGTAAAGAAAGTGGCATCAAAAGGAGCTGGTGCAGGCATGCTTCGCGATATACCAAAGATGCTCAAAATAACACGTGCGGTGGTTGATGCTGTGAAAATTCCAGTTACAGTGAAAACCCGGCTTGGGTGGGATTGTGAAAATAAAATAATAGTATCACTCGCTGAGCAACTACAAGATTGTGGAATATCGGCATTGACCATTCATGGGCGTACACGCTCACAAATGTATCTTGGTGAAGCTGATTGGACATTAATAGGCGATGTAAAGAGCAATCAGCGTATGAATATCCCAATAATAGGTAATGGCGACGTAACTACTCCCGAAAAGTTAGTTGAATACTTTAATCGTTATGGGGTTGATGGCATAATGGTGGGTAGGGCTGCGATAGGTTGTCCTTGGATATTTCGCGAAATGAAATATATGCAAGCTAATGGGGTTGCTATTGACTCAATTACGGCGCAAGAAAAGATGGCATTACTACGCCGACAAATCACAGAAAGTATCGATAATATCGATGAATATCGTGGAATTTTACATATACGCCGTCATCTTGCTGCAACTCCACTTTTTAAAGGTATTCCTAATTTCAGAGACACTCGCATAGCAATGTTACAAGCCAAAACTTATGCGGAATTAGATATGATTTTAAATAATATAGAACAAAATATTTTACCAAAAATATAAACCACAATTAATAAGATATATTATGATAAAAAAAGCGTTATTTTCTTTATTGATTGCAATATGTTCATTAGGAGCATTTGCTCAAGCAAACAGTAAATATGAAGTTAAGGTGGGTAATTTTAAGGATTTAAAAATATCCGACCACATTAATGTTGTGTATAACTGCAATCCTGATTCATCGGGCATGGCACGATTTGAAACGACACCAGCTCTTGCAGATCAAATCACGTTTTCTAACAATGATAAAGGGAAACTAACCATTCAGTTAGCTACTGAGTTGACTCCACAAATGCAATTACCAACGATATATGTGTATTCTGATTTTTTGCAATCCGTTGATAACACATCTGATAGCACAGTTAGAGTTCTAAGTATTGCACCAGCACCCAACATTAAATTAACATTATCGGATAATGGTAAGATTATTGCGCGTAATTTAAATGCAACTACCGTAGAAGCAAGAATAATTACGGGTAAAGGTATCATTATTGTAGATGGGAAATGCACAACAGCGACACTCAAAAACATGGGTACAGGCGAGATACAAGCCGATAAACTGGTATCTACAAATGCAAATTGCCAAATTATAGGCACTGGAAGTATTGGTTGTAATGCAAGTAATAAAATAACAATTAAGGGTACTGGTACGGGAAAAGTATATTACGTTGGTGATCCTAAAGAAATAAAGACATTTCAACTTGGCTCAATAAAGGCTATTCCTCTTGATAATAATGCAAAATAAACGGTTATATGCCCGATACCGATAATCTTAAACTTCGCACAGCACGTACTATTAAATGGAACACTATTGACAAAGTTTCATCTCAAGTGCTTTATGCAATCACAGGCGTTGTGCTTGCAAATGTGCTTTCAAAGGAAGATTTCGGACTCGTCGGAGCAATACTTGTGTTTCAGGCTTTTGCTAATCTATTTGTAGATAGCGGATTTTCTAACGCCTTGATTCAACGCAAAGACCCTACCAATACTGATTATAGCACTGTTTTCTATTTCAATTTAGCGTCAAGTATATTCATATATGCTATTCTTTGGTTTTGTGCGCCTATAATTGCTGATATTTTTCATGATGATAGGCTTATTGACTTATCTCGTGTCATGTTCTTGACTTTTATATTAAGTGCAACTGCTATTGTGCAGACTAATAGGCTAATGAAGCAGATGAATGTGCGCATGATTGCGATGAGCAATGTAGTAGGGCTTGTGATTTCTGGAATAGTTGGTATCATTATGGCTCTTAATGGGTGGGGCGCATGGGCGATTGTGTGGCAATCGATAATACTTGCATCTGTAAAATCAGTAATACTGTGGATTACTACATCTTGGATTCCTACACTATCATTTAGTTTTACATCACTAAAGTCAATATTTGCCGTTGGAGCTGGAGTAATGACAAGTTCTTTCCTTAACACGGTATTCTTAAATCTTTATTCATTCATAATTGGGGCTTATTACAGTCTTGCTCAACTTGGTATCTATACGCAGGCCGATAAATGGAGTAAAATGGGTGTTGCCTCACTATCTCAAATAATAACAGCATCTTTTCTGCCCGTAATGAGCAATTTTCAAGACGATAAAGATAGGTTCCATAGAGCTATTGCAAAGACAAATAAATTCACTGCTTATATCCTTTTGCCATCTATGGGATTCCTTTTTATTGCAGCTTCACCTATATTCCATATTTTATTTGGTACAAAATGGGACGCAGCAATAATATTATTTCAGATACTTGTGCTTAGAGGCGTTTTCACTGTCCTCACATCACTTTATAATAACTATATACTTGCTATTGGAAAAGCAAAAATGCTCGTTTATTCTGAGATGGTAAAAGATGTACTTACAATTATAGCAATTCTTTGTACCATATCATTTAATGTTGAAATACTCGTGTGGGGTCAACTCGTTGCTGGAGTGGTATACTATATATTTTCTATATTTATCACTTCACGCATCACAGGTTACAGTAAATGGAGCCTTATAAAAGATGTACTTCCATATACTGGTATTACGTTGCTAATAATGCTTCCTCTCAGTGCAATATATTTATTTCTTGATAATGCAGTATTAATACTTGCTCTGTTAGTAATAATCGGGGGCTTACTTTATTATGGAATCAATCGTGCTTTTAAATCAAGAATACAATCCGATGTACTTGAATATGCGTTAGGACGATTTAAAAAGAAATAGGACTGAATAATCTTCAGCCCTATTTCTTTTTATCGGTATTTTAAAACTCTAAGTCGGCTCCTGTTATTTCATGCCAAGTTAGCCCTTGTTTGTTTAGTTGTTCCATAAAAGGGTCGGGATTAAATTCTTCAACATTATATACGCCCGGTTTCCTCCATTCTCCTTTTAGAAACATCATTGCACCTATCATCGCTGGCACACCAGTAGTGTAGCTTACCGCCTGCGCGCCAGTCTCTTTATACGCCGATTCATGGGAACAATTATTATAAATATAGTATGTGAGTGGTTTCCCATCTTTTCCTGTTCCGCTTATGCGACAGCCAATAGAAGTTTCACCATGATAATTTGTACCGAGTTCTTTCGGATTTGGTAACACCGCTTTAAGAAATTGTATTGGAACGATTTCTTTACCTTCATATATTATAGGTTCAATGCTTGCCATGCCTATATTTTGAATAACGCGAAGATGAGTAAGATATTCTTGACCAAATGTCATCCAAAATCTTGCACGCTTTATCGAAGGATAATTTATAACAAGCGATTCAAGTTCTTCGTGATATAGAAGATATGATTCGCGTGCGCCAATATTAGGATAAGTGAGCGGTTGGTGTATTTCTTGTGGCTCCGTTTCTATCCATTTTCCGTCTTGATAATATTTCCCTCGTTGAGTAATTTCACGGATATTTATTTCTGGATTAAAATTTGTAGCAAAAGCCTTTCCATGATTTCCTGCATTGCAATCGACAATGTCTAATGTACTCATTTCACTAAAATGATGCTTGGCGGCATGTGCCGTGAACACGCCCGATACTCCTGGGTCAAATCCACATCCAAGAATTGCTGTAAGTCCAGCTTTTTCAAATCTTTCTCGATATGCCCATTGCCATTTATATTCAAATTTTGCCTCATCTAATGGCTCATAATTAGCCGTATCAAGATAGTTAACACCACATTCAAGACAGGCATCCATTATAGTGAGGTCTTGATAAGGAAGTGCAACATTTATTACTATGTCGGGGCGATGTTTCTTAAACAGCGCTACCAGTTGAGGAACGTTATCGGCATCGACAGAGTCGGTTGAAACGTTTGGTTTGCCAATAGCTTTGGCGAGTGCATCACATTTACTTTTGGTGCGTGATACAATAATAATTTCAGTAAAAACGTCAGAGTTCTGTGCGCATTTATGGGCAACTACTGTGCCTACGCCACCTGCTCCGATAATTAAAACTTTACTCATTACTTAGTACTTATTTAAAAATTTATTTTTTATTACATCATTGTTCCACCAAATGCTGATAATAGCGACCAACTAATTGTCATATATATTAGCATTCCGATAATATCGTTTGTAATGGTGATAAAGGGACCTGTCGCAATAGCTGGGTCTATCTTTAACCTTTCAAGAGTAAGAGGGACCAGAGTCCCAAATATTGAGGCGAAGATAACGACAGCAAATAATGAAAGAGAAACCGCTGTGGTTGTTATATCGCGTGGTCCTAATCTGAAAAAGTTATATACAAATACAAGCAATGAAATCATGCAAGCATTAATTAAGGCTCCACCAAGCTCCTTAAATAATTGCTTTGAAGAGTTGCGAATATCGAGTGAGCCATTAGCCAATCCTTGTACAACGATTGCCGAAGATTGAATCCCAACATTTCCTCCTGTTCCTCCTATTAGAGGGATAAACAGTGCCATTGCTGGATTAACGGCAAATCCTGCTTCAAAATTACCCAAAATTACTGAGTTTGCAAGACCTCCAATCATGCCTATTATTAGCCATGGAAGTCGAGCTTTAGTTTGAGTAAACATGCTATCATCTGTTTCTACGTCGGCAGAAAGACCAGATGCTAATTGATATTCACGTTCATTCTGTTCACGCACTTGATCCATAATGTCATCGACAGTAATACGCCCCACTAATCGTCCGATAGAGTCAACAACAGGCATTGCTACCAAGTCATATTTCTCAAAATCAAGGGCAACATCTTCAATTGGTGTATCAGTTTTAACCGAGATTGGCTCCTTCTGCATCACGTGTTTAATTTTTGAAATAGAAGGATGCGTTATCATCTTTTTAAGCGGGAAAACGCCCCTTAATCGATTATCATTGTCAACGACATAGACATTAAAAATCTCGTCCATATCTTCAGCTTGGGCGCGCATTTGCTTTAGACATTCAGGCATACTCCAATTCTCATTTACGATAATCATCTCAGTGCCCATAAGTCCACCAGCAGTGTCATCGGCATATTGTAGAAGGTCGATAATATCACCTGCCTGTTCAAAGTCATCGATATGTGATATTACTTCATCTCGCACATCTTCGTCAAGCTCTTGAATAAGGTCAACAGCATCATCAGAATCCATGTGCTCGATAAATTGCTTTGCAATATCCTCTTTTGGCATATTAGCAAGCAATTTCTTACGGTCATCTTCATCGAGTTCCATAAGTACATCGGCAGCTGTTTCATCATCAAGCAACTTGTTTAGATATTCAGCTTGGTCAATGCTTAATTCTTGGAACAACTCTGCAATATCGGCAGGATGAAGATCTTTTAATATCTCCTTAGCAGCTTCGCTATCAGAACGAGCTACTATATCGGCGATATGTTCAATATATTCAGATGTATGTTCTTTCATTAATTTATTATCCGATTTTCACTAACTAAGTTAGTAAGTTCAACAAATTGAGCTACACTAAGTTGCTCAGGACGCTTGGTAAATAAGACGTTTTGGAGCGCTTTGGAATCCTTTGCAAAAAAACAATTTAAAGAATTGCGTATCGTCTTGCGACGTTGACCAAATGATGTCTTTATCACTGTTTTAAACAGCTTTTCGTCACACCCAAGTTCTGTGACATTATTTCGAACAAGTCTTATTACTCCCGATTTTACTTTTGGGGGGGGATTGAATACATGTTCAGGTACTGTAAATAAGTATTCAATATCATACCATGCTTGGAGCAATACCGATAATATACCGTAGGTTTTTGAACCAGGACCAGCAGCTATGCGTTCAGCAACTTCTTTTTGTAACATTCCACTACAACACACCACTTGCTCTTTATAATCAAGCACCTTAAAGAATATTTGAGATGATATATTATAAGGATAATTGCCTATGATGCAAAATTTACCAGAAAAGATTGTCTTTAAATCTAATTGAAGAAAATCCTCGCCAATTATGCTACCTGAAAGTTGTGGATAATTAACATTAAGATAATCAACGCTTTCTCTGTCGAGCTCTACGACCTTTAGGTCTTTATGTTGCTCAAGGAGAAATTGCGTGAGTACTCCCATTCCAGGACCTACTTCAATTACTGGCACACCTTGGTATTCCGATAGAGTATCAGCAATATCCTTTGCTATTTGTAGGTCGGTTAAGAAATGTTGCCCAAGAGCCTTTTTTGGCGTTACCTGTCGCATAGTAGTGAAAGCTTTAATTAATAAAGTATATCCTAATGTCTCTCATTTAGAAAAATGAGATTGCTATTGCGTCAAAACGGATAAAATCTCGTATCTTTGCAACTCACAAAGATAATAAAATTTTGGGAAACGATACATTGAAAAAAATACTTGGAAACGTTGCAAAATATATCATACCTTTAGCCATCGGTGTGGGGTTATTTTATTTCTTATGCAAGAACGTTGATGTAGAACAAATGAAAGAGATAATGCGCACCAATGTCAACTATTGGTGGATAGGATTAGCTCTCGTTATAAGCGTCTTTAGCCACATCTTTAGAGCACTAAGGTGGAGGCTACAGTTGCGTGCGCTCAATATTGATGCGCCACTAAGTGCATTGATAAATTCTATTTTTGGGACTTATGCTGTCAATCTGGCATTCCCTCGCCTTGGAGAAGTGTGGCGCTCTGGCTATATTGCCGATAGGCAAAAGGCCTCTTTTACTACGGTATTTGGGTCAATGGTTGCCGATAGATTGTCAGATTCTGTAACTGTATTACTACTTACGGTATTTACATTCTTTATCGCTCAAGATGCTTTTTATACGTTTCTAAATACTTATCCACAAATTAAAGATGGACTTTGGAACATACTTGTGTCGCCATGGGTTTGGATTATGCTTATCGCAATCATTGGAGCATTCATGTGGTTATTTATACACAAAACTTCAAATGCTACAATAAACAAGGTGAAACTTATGGTTCATAATCTGTGGGACGGATTTTATTCTATCACAAAGATGAGCGGTAAATGGTGGTTCGTATTCTATACATTTCTAATATGGGGGTGCTATTTTGTTCAGCTATACGTTGCATTTTATGCTTTCCCTTATACTGAAGACCTTGGACTTAAAGCGGCACTTGTGTGCTTTGTGCTTAGTAGTATAAGCATGGGGATTCCTACTAATGGTGGACTCGGTGCATGGCATATTGCTATAATATTTGGACTGTCACTCTACGGCATTGGACATAATTTCTCGCCATCTGGCCCATTTGATGCACAAGCATCTACATTTGCTATGGTAGTGTGGGGCGCGCAGACGTTGCTTCTTATAGCTCTTGGAATATATGCCTTCATATATATTGCTATCGATAAGAACTTTATTAAGAAAGGAAAAGTTTTTGTTAGGACAACTGGAACAAAGATGAAACTATAATTGTTAAAATAATATTTATAACAAATGCCTAATGATGATTTTGATGACTATTTTGATGGGCCTGATATAGAGGAAAAACCAATAGAAAAGCCTGTCGAAGATCCCTTATCTCCAAAATTAGATGTAGATGAGGATACTATGGTGGTTGAAAAAAGGCCATTGCATAAAATAATGATTTGGACTGCAATAATAGCAATAATTGCTATTATGATATGGGGATATTTGAGATATTTTGACCCTTATGTTAGTGATGCGCAAACTACGGGATATGTTATTAGAGTGGAAAAGCGTGGAACAATTTTTAAAACTTATGAGGGTGAAATGATTTCTGAATTTGCTATTCAAGACACTTCTAAAATATATCAACGCGACTTCTCATTCTCATTTGATAATGATTCTCTTGCACAAGACGCAATGAAGTTGCAAGGTTCAGGTAAAAAAATAACACTAAAATATAAAAAATTTAGTGGCGTAATTCCCTGGAGAGGTGCAAGTAAATGTATAATTACAGGCATTGAAAGATGAGAATTTATATAGCTTTTTGCTATATCATTTTTAAGTCGTAACTTTGTATAATTACAATAAATAAAAGATAAATCGATGAATTTTGTAGAGGAACTCCAATGGCGTGGCATGGTTCATAGTATTATGCCGGGAACAGAAGAACAACTAAATAAAGAAATGACAACGGCGTATGTGGGAATTGATCCTACTGCCGATTCTCTTCATATTGGGCATCTTGTAAGTATAATGATGCTTAAGCATTTTCAACGTGCTGGGCATCGCCCTTTAGTGCTCGTTGGTGGTGCTACGGGTATGATTGGTGACCCATCTCTAAAATCGCAAGAGCGAAAATTGCTCGATGAGGCTACTCTTCGTCATAATCAAGAAGCTATAAAAAAGCAACTTGCGCATTTTCTTGACTTTGATAGCGATGCACCAAATCATGCAGAGATGGTGAATAACTATGATTGGATGAAAGATTTTACATTCCTCGATTTTATTCGAGATATTGGAAAGCACATCACAGTTAATTATATGATGGCAAAAGACTCTGTAAAAAAACGCCTTTCGGGCGATGCTCAACAAGGGATGTCATTTACAGAATTTTCTTATCAACTCGTTCAAGGATTTGACTATCTTCATCTTTTTAAAGAGAAAAATTGCCGTCTCCAAATGGGGGGCTCTGATCAATGGGGAAATATCACCACTGGTACCGAACTTATACGCCGTGTAACAGGTGAAGGCGAAGCATTTGCTTTGACATGCCCACTTATCACAAAGGCTGACGGTGGAAAATTTGGAAAAACTGAATCAGGTAACGTTTGGCTTGATGCTAATTACACATCACCATATACATTCTATCAATTTTGGTTGAATGTTAGTGATGATGATGCCGAAAAATATATTAAAATTTTCACAGATCTTTCAAAAGAAGAAATCGAAAATTTAGTAGCAGAGCAAAAGGCCGATGCAGCGCAACGTCCACTTCAAAAACGCCTTGCTAAAGAGATTACAACGATGGTTCATTCGGCACACGACTATGAGGCAGCAGTAGAAGCATCACAAATACTTTTCTCGAACAACGCTCAAGAAATACTTCATCGCGTTGATGAAAACATGCTTTTATCTGTATTTGAGGGTGTACCTCAATATGAAGTGCCAGCTACGGTTATTGCAAATGGAATACAGTTGATTGATTTGTTAACAGAGCATGCACCAGTCTTTGCTTCTAAGGGTGAAATGCGTAAACTAACGCAAGGTGGAGGCGTTTCTATCAATAAAGTGAAAATTACTGATTCATCAATCACTATCGATAACTCTCACTTTCTCAACGGAAAATACATTTTGGCGCAACGTGGAAAGAAAAATTATTACCTAATTATCGCAAAATAGTAATAAAATGTTTGCGTATATTTAGAAATAGCAATATCTTTGCATCGCTTTTAAGACGAAGAGTCTTTAAGTGTAGGATTGTCTTATGGTGTAATGGTAGCACTGCAGTTTTTGGTACTGCCTGTCTAGGTTCGAATCCTGGTAAGACAACATAAAAATAGCTAACTCATCGAGTTAGCTATTTTTATTACACTATATAACATCATTAATTTTTTACTTTGTTATTTAGTACAAACATACTACCTTTGCTATTATGAAAACAATAAAAATTACATCTCTTGATAAGATAGGCGAAGCTGCTCATGAGTTTGTTTCGCTTATGGACGATTACACCATTTTTGCTTTTTATGGCGAAATGGGTGCAGGCAAAACGACATTCATCAAAGCCCTTTGTTCGGAACTTGGAGTGGTGGATATAACAAATTCTCCTTCGTTTTCTATTATAAATGAATATCGCTCCGACACAACAGCCGAATTGATATATCATTTCGATTGCTATCGCTTAAACAGTGAAGCTGAGGCTTGTGAAATTGGTGTTGAGGATTATTTCGATTCTGGTGCCTTATGCCTTATCGAATGGCCTGAAAGAATAACAGATCTTCTTCCCGAAGATGCCGTAAGAGTGGATATTGTGGAGCAAGATGATAGCTCTCGACTCATGACTGTGACAATACCACAATAGAGTGAGATGACTCATTTTACAGGTACTATAATAATATCAATTATATTTTGTTTTGCTGGCTTTTTGTCGCTACTTGCTGCTGTGTGCAATTGGGATTGGTTTTTTAAAAGTCAAAATGCAATGATGCTCACAGGGCGGTTTAAGCGGCGCACTGCTCGTATCGTCTATTTTGTGCTTGGGTGCCTAATACTAATAATGGCAACAATTAACGCATCACCATTATTCAATTAAATTATTATGATAACCAAATATATTCATTTACGTGAAACTCAATCAACAAATACATATCTCAGCAAGGTGGCATCAATGCTACCAACTGGGACTGTGATTTATACGTGGAAGCAAGTAGAGGGCAGGGGGCAAAGAGGTAATGCGTGGGAGTCGGAGCCTGAAAAAAATCTCACTTTTTCACTATTACTTCGCCCAGAACATTTATTACCTCGTAATCAATTTTATCTCTCCGAAGCTGTGTCGCTTGCAATAGTGAATACGTTATCGGTTTATGCGCCCGATTTCTCGGTGAAATGGCCTAATGATATTTACTATAAAGATAAAAAGGTATGTGGAATATTGATTGAGCACTCAATATCGGGTGAGAAAATTGATCATACTATTATTGGCGTTGGGCTTAATGTAAATCAACTGTCATTTGTTTCTGATGCTCCAAATCCGGTGTCGTTAGCTCAAATTATTGGTACGGAATTAGATGCTGAAAAACTGCTACATGATGTGGCTGATAATATAGTGAAATTAGCCGATTTTAGTGCCG
The DNA here is from genome assembly GCA_036661515.1 of Muribaculaceae bacterium. GTDB lineage: Bacteria > Bacteroidota > Bacteroidia > Bacteroidales > Muribaculaceae > HGM05232. Next base: position 33,859 of record JAVWYO010000006.1, read on the forward strand.
ATACTTCGTTTGAGGACTTGCATCAGTCATATTTAGATGTGTTGTATCGCAATGATGCTGGCTATCATAAATTTGAAGATGCTAATGGAACGATATTTGAAGCTCAAATAATTGATGTCCAGTCCGATGGTATTATAGTACTTAAAGATGACACTGACAATATGCGCCGTTACGCCTTTAAAGAAATGGCATTTGTTATTGATTAATCTTTTTGCTAAATTTGTATTATAACATATTCGTAATTTAATTATAATGAAACGTATAGTATTTGCGATTTTTGCCATATTAATGGTAACGCCATTTATGAGTAGAGCTGAAGCTGGATTTGCTCAAGCTACTTTCAGCGAGAAAGAACACGATTTCGGGTATATAAAGGAAGATGGAGGAACCGTGTCGTGTACATTTGAATTTGTAAACACTGGCAGTAAGCCACTTATAATTGTGGAAGCGGTGGCATCGTGTGGTTGCACTCGCCCCGAATATCCAAAGCATCCATTGGCTCCGGGTAAGAAAGCTGTAATAAAGGTTACATATAACCCACTTGGTAGGCCTGGTGCATTCAAAAAAGATATAAAAGTGAGAACAAATGGCAAAGAAAAACGTACTACATTATTTATAATAGGTAGTGCCACTCCTGCCACAAAAAAATAATCATGAGATATAGGGTATCAATATTATGTGTTTCGTTATTAATTGCAATAACAGCTATGGCTACTGGTGAAGTGCGCTGGCTCAAAACCACACATGATTTTGGTGCTTTTGACGAGGATATTGGGAAGGTTTCGTGTAACATACAATTTATAAATGATGGCGATAGTGCTGTGGTGATAACAAGTGTGCGACCCACGTGTGGTTGCACGGCATCACAATTCACTCATTCGGCAATAGCCCCTAATGATACAGCTTCAATAACTCTAACATATAACCCAAAAGGAAGACCTGGGGCATTTAACAAGGATATTATAGTTTATACTAATACTGAACCAAAACGACATGTTATAAGCATTACTGGCAATGTTATTGGTGCATCAAATACTATTAGGTCAAAGTTCCCAATAGCAATTGGTAATCTAAAAGTTAATACGCTCACGATTCCGTTTGGTGAGCTACGTAAAGGGCAGGCAAAATCAGCATTTATTGATGGATATAATCAAAGTAATGAATCCATTAAGCTCGCCTTTACAAATATCCCTAAACATGTAAAAGTGACTTCGGTTCCTGAAATTGTACCTCCTGGTGGCATTGTTTCTATCTCGGTTTTCTACAATACGATTAATAAAAAAGACTGGGGGCTCGCTACCGATAGATTTACTATTGTGGCTAATGATTTTTCCGCAAAAGTTGACTTAGCCGCGATTATAATAGAAGATTTTAGCCATTTAACGGATAATGATAGGGCTAATGCTCCGATACTTGATATATCAGCTCAAAAACTGGATTTTGGCTCGTTTATGGTGAAAGAGGCTCCAATTTCAAAGGACTTTACCATTTTTAATAGAGGAAAAGATAAACTATTGATACGCAAAATATATACACTCGATAAAGGGATAATAATTGATGCACCTATCATGACTATAAAAGGCGGAAAGAGTGCTAAAATTAGAGTTACTATAAATCCAAATAAACTTCAAGGGGATATTCTAAATTCTAAAATAACTATTTTCACTAATGCTCCCGAAACGCCTCGTTCATTTATTAGAATTGTAGGTGAAATAAAGAAATAAAATTCATTACTCATGAAACATATAGAAAACGACAAACAATATACAGCCTTAAATGTAAATAAAGGTATTGCTCAACCTCCAATCGTAAATCCTTACTTAAAGCGTAAGCCTCGCAGGGTGATTGCGACGGCTGGAGAATATGTCGAGGAGATTCTCAAAGGAAATATTACTATTCTTAGTCGTGCAGTAACGCTTATAGAGAGTCAAATTCCAGAAGATCAAATTCTGGCGCAAGAGGTAATAGAGAAGTGCCTACCTTATGCTGGGAAATCACAACGAATAGGTATTACTGGCGTTCCGGGAGCAGGAAAGAGTACTTCTATTGATGTATTTGGATTGCATGTGCTCCGCAATGGTGGCAAGCTGGCTGTACTGGCTATCGATCCAAGTAGTGAGAGAACAAAGGGGAGTATTCTTGGTGATAAAACACGCATGGAAAAACTCGCGGTTCACCCCGATGCTTTTATACGCCCCAGCCCATCAGCAGGGTCTCTTGGAGGTGTCGCTCGAAAGACACGTGAAACTATTGTGCTTTGCGAAGCAGCGGGCTATAATAATATATTTGTAGAAACTGTGGGCGTTGGACAAAGCGAAACTGCTGTACATTCGATGGTTGACTTTTTCTTATTAATACAACTTGCTGGTACTGGAGATGAATTACAAGGCATAAAGCGAGGTATTATGGAAATGGCCGATGGAATTGTGATAAACAAAGCCGATGGTGATAATATTGAACGGGCAAAACTGGCGCAAGCACAGTTTAGAAACGCCTTACACCTATTCCCTGCGCCACAAAGTGGGTGGACTCCCGAAGTCCTTGCTTATTCTGGATATTTTGAACTTGGCATTCCCGAAGTGTGGGATATGATTGACCGATATTTTGCCTTTGTAAAAGATAACGGATATTTCCAGCAAAAGCGTCATGAACAGGAAAAATATTGGATGTATGAAACTATAAACGAGCATCTAAAAGCTAATTTCTATAATAATTCTACGATTGCCCAAATGCTAAAAGTAAAACAGGAATTAGTCCTCAATAGCAAGCAAAGTTCTTTTATTGCTGCAAAAGATGTCCTTGATTACTACTTCAAGAAGTAGAACCGCACTAAATATAACACAATACGAGGCCCCTAAAAAAGTTTTAATGAA
>JAVWYO010000007.1:0-33266 GCA_036661515.1 Muribaculaceae bacterium
CTTTGTATTTTATAAATATTTCAGTAAATGCAGATATAAAAAATGAAACAGAATTAAGAAGAATTGTAAAATATACGCCTATTAAAGCAACAAAAACACCTCCAAGTGCAGCACCAAGTATTTGCCCAAGAAATGTTATCATCTTCATATATGACATACCCTTTTGCAACTGGTCTTTTGTAATAATTGCAGGCATCATAGAATTTACAGATGGGCTAAACAATAAGTTTACACTATTAAGCGCAAAGCATATCGCATATATCAGCCAAGTAGAAGCCGATTCCTTATATACTAAGAATGCAAGTAACCCCGTTAAGATACCCGATATTATATCACACCCTATCAATATATATTTTTTATTCCAGCGTTCTACCAATGGGCCAGCAAGAACGCCAAGTAACAGAGAGGGTAAACTTGATATAATAAAGAGTAAAAATAGAGCATTGTTATCTTTAAGTATAGCGACAAAATACCAAGCAAGCGCCATTAAATACAAGCGATTCCCTATTTGGCTAACTAATTGGCCAAACCAAAGTAATGTGTAATTTTTATTTAGCATTAAAATGGCATTTTAAAATCCTGCGTTTCTTTGCATTCAAATACATATTGTTTTATTTCTTTACCCCAATCGCTTTCAGCAACAACATATTTAGACGAAATATTTCTATCGGTAAGATATTGCATTCGTATAGCATCACTTCCATTTATCTCATAAGGGACTATACAAGCATAATAAAATCCTATTTGCTCAAGAATATTTATAATTGTTGGCGTATTAGGGTCACATAGAGATAAAGGAACATACGTTACCATAACTCCACTTAACACTGACTGCCTCAATATATTACGCACCCGAAGAGCTAAATCCTTACCTGGTCTTTTTATATCTAATAATAGTTGATTCCATTCAGTCTTAACACTCATTTCCACTTCCGACTCATCGATAGAAAATACAATATTATTATTTACGTCATTAAATCTACGTTTCAATCCCAAATGAGTATATGTATTCTCTATCATTTTGCGATGATTAACTGGTGCATAAATATCTTGCACATTTTTATGTGAAGTACAGTGAAAATAAGATATTACCGACTGTCGTTGCTCATCACCATCTCTTGGTATAACACTCTTTAATTGTGCTGGAATATATCCAAGTTCCAAACCGGTTTCAATACAGCCAAGCGCAATATTAACCTTTTGTGTAAATGGGTGCCCAGTAACAGAGCTACTGTAAACCCCTCTTAGCCCATCTTTCTCGGCCTGCTCAATAAGTTCCTTTTTTAAATGATTAAAGAGCCCTCTTTTACCATATTCAGGTGACACAAAAGCCTGTCCACTTTCACAAATTTGCGAGTCTGCTGCATCTTTAAGCATCGCCACATGTGCTACAACAATTCCAGCCTCATTCAGTGCAACAAAGCCACGATATAATCCTTGATGTTTTCTTTCAAGTATTACTTCGGGATAATAAATACTATCGGCTGAATAAGTATATCCAAATACATTATAAAGGCACTGCACCAGCATCTCCATCTCAGAATCTTGAATTTCACGGAGTATCACCTTATCGGTAGCAAGCGTAATAACTTCATCGGTATTTAAAACAGGAGCCATTGATTCATCAATCTGCGCAGGCAATGCAATATTGAGTTCAACAGATTGCCCTTCCTTACCTTGCTGGAGCATACGATACGATGAACTAAGTTGCTTAATAAGCGAAAGGCTTATTTTATCTTGATCATCAAGTACACGCTCCATATTATAGCCAAACGGTATTCCCAAATAATGGAATTGTAAAATAAAATCAGCAGGAGTAATTGACATCTTAATTGTTATCTCCCCATCAGTTCTATTTTTGAAAGCTCGGCTCACAATGTGAGTAAATACTTCCTCTACAAGTATTTCAAGATGAAACAATTTATTTTCGGGTACTTGGCAATGACGCGCTAAGTACCCTATATAGTGCTGGAGTGGTTGTATTTGATATAATTCGGTAGATACAACCAATGTGGAAAGTGTTTTATTAAACATTTCGGTTATCAATAGTTTGTTTTAATTTACCCGTACGAGGATTTCGCGGAATAGTATTAGGTGCAAGAATTTTTACGATTGGGGGCATAATGCTACCAGTCTTCATGAATGCAAGAAACTCATGCTTCTGTATCAAGAGTTCGTCATATACACACTTTGCAAGTTCTTCACACCGAGCAATACTGAGTTCCTTAATTGTTTCAATTTCAAGTGTAAATAAATCTTTAACGCCATGTGTGTCGGCAATCATTCGGAAGTGATATGAAAGTTCAGGAAATTTCTCTACAACTTCAGCTATTGAATCAAGTTGAATATTTCCACCTCCGATTATTAGCGTATCGTCAGAGCGACCAAGTAGCTCCATCAATCGGACTTGACGGCCACAAGAACATTTTTTCGTAAAGATGCGTCCCATATCGCCAATATCATACCTAATAAGAGGCATTAATGTACAATTAAAGTTAGTTACGAGTATTTTACCCGACGCTCCATCAGGTAATGGCTCGTTTGTTTCGGGGTCAACCACCTCCATTATACAATAATTTTCATGAATATGATGTATAGCACCTTTGCATTCTTCACATTGGAATCCTATACACCCAGTATCATTACTCAAATATCCAGTAGATGCAAATAGTTTAGTCCCTAACACTTTAGCAATATAAGCCTTAGCCTCAGGGAAAAGATGTTCACCACCAGTCACTATTTTTTCAATTTTAATATCTTTAATATCATTTTTATCAACATATTCTGCAATTGAAAGTATAACCGATGGAATAGAAATTGCTCCATTAGCCTTAAACGCTCTAATTGCCGAAATCATGTCGGTAAGTGCAATATTGCCTGCAATAGGCAGGATATGAGCGCCAGTTGCTTCAACAGCTTCATTATGGCTAAGAAAAGATGCCCACATATTACCAGCAAATAATAGATTAGCCACAGTATCAGTATTGTTAAATATCGACAAGGCATATCCTTTTCCTATAAGATTGGCATTAATGTGATTTTCTTTATTTGTACGATGTATAAATTTTGGGGCACCTGTTGTGCCTCCACTGCCAAAAGAGATACTATTTCCAAGCGCCTCAGTGAGAATACTGTTACCCTTTGGAGGCAAATTACTCTTTAGTTCTGTTGACGTCAATACAGGTAATTTGCAAATTTCCTTAATTGATTTTAAATCTCTATTTGGAATGCGACTTGCATAAAAAGGAGAATGTTGACGCACATAGCTCAAAAAAGCGTTTAATCTCATAAGCACATTTTCATCGCGCTTAGCATCATCAATATAGTCAAAATAATTTTCAAAAGGCTTATCCGACCCTATTGAAACCCAACGCACAAGTTCACTTGTTCCACGCGTACCATCGTGAGGCGTACCGTGTTTACGACGTGCCATAAACCCGATGTCAGTTATGCGATCGGCACCAATATTTACTAAACGATCTGATATTTTCAATTTTTGAGAAACTGGCATTAATACAGCTATCGATTGTATAAATTTGCCATAAGATTTTATAGCGTTAATGGTATCTGTTTCATGATTAGGAGAAACAATTACATAAGCCGTACGATGATGAGGAGATACCTTAAACTCACAATTCTTTTGCAAAATAATTGTCCAATCTTGATTATCAATTGCTGGAATTATAAGTTCTGCTTCACCAAGAGCTTGATCTACTCGTGCTAATTCACGTGTACGTAATATTTCGACAGCTTCATTCGTTGGAATAGTACTATGCGGAATCATCTTTGCCCAATATTCAAGCCCTTTAGCAAGGGCTACGACAAATTTATTTGCTTTCTCAGCCGAATCTATGAACACAGCATGCGGTGATGAGCAAGCCGACTGTTCCCACATCGTAAAATCGCGTGCCATATCTTGTGCTACTTGATTCATATTATCATCATTAAGACACTCTTCGCTCATTATTGAAAGCGAATATTTTGGTCCATATTCTATGATTTTTGTATGAAATCCTGTTCCATCTCTATAAGCCTTCACCGTATCCTCTCCTCCATATACCACAAGCACATCACTCTCATTTTTCACGACAGCTTCAACAGCCTTATCACCACCTTTAAATGGTACAAGAGCAAAAGATGACGCAAGAGTTCCACGATAATCAACCGATTTCAGCACTTCAGCAAAAATTAAAGGGAACAAAGGATCGGCTGATGACATTTTCAATATATTTACATTCTTAGTAATTAGACCTTGAACAAGCGTATCAACGGCTCCAACAAACACATTTCCTGCCGACACATGAGAGATTATTCCATAGGGTTCGGCCTTAACCATTCCCTTGAATGCCTTGTTATATGTAAATTCGTCAAGATAACTAATATTATCAATATCTGCTTCAAGGCGGTCTTGTAAATGCTTTTGAGTAAGAATTTCAGAGATTGTTGCAAGGCCTTCCTTTATCATCTCACGCGACCACCCAAGTTGAATATTCATGTGTTCAACTACATTTTCATATAAATCAGATGACTTATCTTCAAACTTTCGACCAACTCTATCAAGAATATCAAGTATGTATGCAACTGGGACATTACGTATGGCATCGGTATGCTCATGTGCCTGTCTCATTACTTCATTTATATCTTCGACAGTGATTGCGTCACTTTGTCGCACTTCACCAAATAAATACCATTTTAACATAGCTTTTTAGAATTAGCGATTTAATAATTGAGCAGCTGAGATTCCACAACCAGCATACTTCTTAACTCCTCCTCTACCTTTAAGAACTATATATTTTCCTTCGCGCCCACAAGCGCAATGAGATTCTACACAACCTAAATCAGTACTAAGGACAGAAAGTGCTGGTGTGCTACGGATATAAGGTGTGATTAGTTTTAATAATCCCATTTCACCATCAGGAAGTATTTCCATAGTGTGAGGCGATACTGCGCATACACGCGAATATATTGGTATATGGAAATGTCCATGTTCACAAGTCACATATGGCACACCATGTTCTACCATTCCATATACATCACGTATTCTATCGGCATTTATACCCAAAACTTGTTTTACCAAATCGGTGTACTCAGCGTATGATATAGTTTTCCCACTGTAATTTTTCCAACCACCACCCGAAAACAGCACACTCTCGGCAGGGAATTGAAATTTAATGCCACGTTTATCCAATTCTATTAGAGTCATATATCCAAAAGCTGGGAATCCAGTTATGCGTAATGGCAATCCAGAAGCAGAGAATCGTTGAAGGGCTTTAATTCCCTCATTGAGGCGAAATTCAGGCTCTCCATATTTATCCTTTGATATAGCATAAAATGTTTTATTCTCCTTAGCAAACTGCGCATAGGAACTATGAGCATGAGCAGCACCACGTCTACCTGAAATATCGGGAGCATAGGAAAATATAAGATTATTTACAAGTTGATCATAATCGGCAAGATTATAACTTTCCACAATACTTGAGCGCATAAATCCTTGACGCTCCATTGATGTCTTGTCCCAATTAATTTGACTTTTCGACCCTGAGGTTCCAGAAGATGTAAATGTTTTTACAATCTCCGACTCAGGAAGGCTAAGTAATTTACGTTCCTTAAAAGCGGTAACAAAAATAGCTGGGATACGCAATATATCCTCTTCGCATTTAATATCATCAACACTGAAGTTATATTGTTTAGCAATACCTTTGAATATCAAAGAATGCTCACATTGAAATTCAAACATTTCACGTACAGCATCTATAAATAAATTGCTCGTAGCACAATAATTAAAAGCATCTTTGCAACGAAATAATGCGTTGCTCTTTTCTTCGGTGCAATTCATAACTGTATCTATTTATTGGGTTTTTTCTATATTAAACAAGTCTGAGAATCCCGTCATATCAAATATTTCGTTTATCTCATGAGTAAGACCACTTAAAATAAGTGTCCCGTTATGCACTTTCATGTCCTTGAGTAACATGACAAAGCATCTAAGTCCCGAACTACTTATATATGTGAGTTCGGTCATATCTATCTTTAATTTAAGATTAGGGACGGCTATAAACTGTTGCAATGTCGTTTCAAAATCCGTTGATGCAATAGTGTCCAGCCTACCTTCAATAGATAATATTTTAAAGCCCTCTTTTTCTGAAATATTAGTCTCCATAATATATTTTATAATTTTCTCTTTAATATTAATCTGTTTTCACCATCAATGCGATTATATGTAACCTCATTCATTATTTTACGAATTAGCATAATTCCAAGCCCACCAACTTGACGCTCCTCTATCGATAACGTCACATCGACATCATCAAACTTTGTAGGATCAAATGGAATACCACTATCAGTCAATAGAAACGTCAACTCTTTATTTGTAAAAGATGCATAAAGAGATATTTCATTTTTTTCGGGAGGTGGATAAGCATATCTTATAATATTCACCACAGCTTCTTCTATCGCAAGATTAACTTTAGTGACTACATCGTGGCGTAATCTGAGAGTTTCACCTATTTCTGCGATAAAGTCTGTGACTTTATGGATTTCCATTAAGTCATTATTTATTATCAATTCTTTCTTCATCGGCTTGGCTTTGTGGTTTATAATCTATTACTAATATAGCTAAATCGTCACTCTGTGCTGTCATATTTACATGCCTACTTATTGACATTAAAATATCGTTAATAATTCCTTGCACATTATTATTACGTTCTCCTTGTAACGCCTCAAGCAATCTTTTTTCGGAATATAATTCTTGCTTATCATTTTCAGCTTCCGTCACGCCATCAGTATAAAGCACTAATTTAGTACACGGTTCTATCGTCAAAATATTTTCTTTATAATCAAAGTCGCTAATAATCCCTAACGGAAGATTCTGCGTTATTCTAACAAATGATACATCGTCATTTGGATTTATTAATACCAGAGGGTTATGACCAGCATTACATAATCTTATCTCACCACTTTTTAAATCTAAAATTCCAACGATGAGTGTTACAAACATATTAGACTCATTACTTTCACATACCGCTTTATTTACATAGCTTACTATTTTTTCGGGATTATGGGCTTTGTGTGCTATTGATCGAAATACGCTACTCGTTATCGCCATCACTAATGATGCAGGAACCCCTTTTCCCGAGACATCACCAATTACGAAATATAGCCGCTCATTTTCGATAAAGAAATCGTATAAATCGCCACCAACCTCTTTTGCGGGATTAAGAACTGCATGAAGGTTTATATCATTACGCTCCGGGAAAGGAGGGAATATTTTAGGCAACATTCCCATTTGAATTTTTCTGGCAATATGCAACTCACTATTAATTCGTTCTCTCGCTTTTACCGATGTTTTTAATTCATCAATATACTTTGATAGCGATTCTTGCATTTGAGCAAATGAATGATGTAGCGTTTCCATTTCATCATGACTCTTTATTGATGGCAATGTTACGTCAAATCGTCCTGTTGCAATCTCTTTAGCAGAGTTTGAAAATTTTTCTAATGGTCGAGTAATGTTCTTTATAACTTTAAATGTACTTACAAATAATAGCACGACACCCACAATGAATAAAAATATTATATTCCGAGATATTATATAAAGGTCTTGCAGTATTACACTTGCAGGGCACACATTACACAACGACCACCCAATATCGGGAATAGGCGTATAAAAGGCATAAGAATTTTCTCCATCATCATTGAATTGAATTGTACCATTTTTCCCTTCAATCATGTCGTGTCCTATCTTTTCATATTGAATATTATTGCTTTCAAAGGCATTTGAGAAAATGGTTTGATTCATTATTCTATCTTTATCATTATGTGTAATGTAGTATCCGTGCCGGCTCAGCATAAATGAATAGCTCAAGTCATAAGGTGAAAGTTTTTCTACTAATGCGGTAAATTGGTCCAAAGATATATCGGCAGTGAATATCGCAATAAATTCACCTTTACTATTATAGAGAGGATGCGAGAATGTGCTCATCATCATATCTCCGCCATTCTTATCATAATATGGTTCACTCCAATAATCTTGTTTTAGCAATTTGGGTATTTGATACCAATCCATAGTGAAATAGTCGTATTGCTTACCACCTAACTCCTTATAATGTATTTTATCTCCATCTTCATAAGAGTAAACCATGAAATATTTTCCTTTTTTTGGAAAGAAATCTTGTTCAAAAGCTATTCCGCTCCCCACTATCACATCATTATTTTTGACTAAGGAATTTATTATTTTATAAAGAGAATCGGGATTTTCTAAATTTTCTTTTACTATCCAATCACAATTTATTAAAGCCGTCTCAGCCATGTTTAGTTTATCATCAAGCTGTATTGCCATGTTTGACAATAGGCTATGAGTATGACTCACAGCATTCTTTATTATTACCTGCCTGCTATATGAATAAAATATTATCATAATAATTGTGAATATTATAATAGTAAATATTATAGTAAACACGCTCAAGCGGGTTGCAAAAGATTTAAATCGTAATTTTTTCATAAATACGATTATTTACGCACAAAGTCAGAATATTTAATTTTCTGCCCATTGTCTAATGTTGGAAATATTATTTTTTTAGTCATATTAAATTCCGATTCTTTAAGGATAAAAGCCTGATTATCTCCTTGATGATAATTTTGTAGTCGCAATATATCTTTAAGCATGTGCCTTTGGTGATAGGCATTTGCAGGGACTTTATTTCGGCAAGTTTCTTGAAGGACAATAGCAATAGTTTCTGCTTGATGATTTCGTACCCATAACCAACCTTTAATGCTGGCATTAACAAATTTTCTAACGACCTCTTTATTTGCATTATAATATTCCTCTGTCACATACACACCTTCTTCAGGAATATCAAGTCCAAGCGATGTAGCCGTCAATACATTACTGTTATTTACCCGAAATCCACATTCTCTTAACTGTATCAATTCATCGTAACTCGACGCTATAGTTGCATCTATTGCCTTAGATAAGAACAAATTAACGCCACTATTAAATCGAATAAATTCCATATTCAATTTATATTTTTCTGATATTATGTCTACTAATTCACTATTTATATAGCACCATATTCCAAGTTTCTTTTTTTCAAAAGATGCCATTCCATTCATTGCAAAATGGCTAACTATTAATAGGCTACTTTTATGAGATGTCTGCATCACATTTACTAAGCGATGCCCTTCTTTCCTATATGCAAGTGCCTGCATTAGATTTATTGTTACAATATTAGATGCCCCACTTTTTAGCATGTCAAAAGGATTTTCAGATATAGCAGGATAAGTAATATCTACCGTTAAGCCCGCATCTCTATAATAGCCCATAGCCTTTGCTGCATAATATCCAGCAAATTGACTTTGTGCCGTCCATTGTGGTGAAAATATAATTTTTTGTGCTACTAAATCAGAAGCACTATAAATTAATATTAGCAATATTATTACTAAATTCCTCATGGAGCGTAGGTTTATATATATATAACTTTATACAAATACAATATTTACAAAGTTACACAAAATTCATAAATATCAATCCTAAATTTTTATTGCATTGTGAGTATAGGATCTTCTATTCTATAATCACAATATAATTGTTCTGGGGCTATTCCATTGACTACACTAATATGAGTAAATTCCACGTCTCCATGGTTCACTTCATATTCTCCATCATTAGCTGGTATCAACGGATCGCAATATTTTATATTGAATATTGCCTCTATATTTAACTGAGCATACCGTTGAAGATACTTTTGAGCATTTACAACTCTATATATTCCATAATTATTCTCTTCATTACCTAAGCCAAAATCAAAATCGCCCACACCTTTAAATTTTATAAGCTGATTTCGATATCCTCTAACGAAGCCAAAACGACTGGTATACCACAGCATCAATGATTCACTCGCTGGAATACTCACACATAGCACATCACCACGCCTATATTGAGCGTCAAGAAGGCGAGTTATTATATCTGAAGCAAATCCCTGATGACGATATTCAGCCCTCACCATAAGCGCATACAAATACCCTACTTGCCCTGCATTATTGTGGAACACAGGATAATGCACCATTCCTATAACACCATCTTTATCTCTTAATAGTATATAATTGCACCTATCGCCAAAGGCATCAAGATACCTAAACACAAACTCTTTTTCGTCACCAAAGCCCTCATTCCATAATTGCAAAATGATATTTCTATCCGATTCTTCATATTTTCGATAATCAGCCATAATATCAAAAAAGTTAAAGTTCTATTGAAAATCTATTAATTCAACCTCAAAAATCAGTGTAGAGTTACCTGGAATGTCATCTACCGACTTAGTCCCATAGCCAAGCTGGTTTGGAATTGTTATTTTCCATTTATCTCCTTTGCGCATCTGTTGCAAGGCAATCTGCCAGCCCTCAATCACATCTCTCACTCTAAAAGCCTCAGGACACGTACGCTCATATGACGAATCAAATACGTGGCCATTTATTAAACTGCCTTTATAATGTACCGTTACCACACTATTAGCGGTAGGTAATCCACCAAGTTCATTACCAGCATTCATAACTTCATAAAACACCCCCTCAGGAAGACGTACAACACCTTGTTGCATTGATAAATCTCTTAGATATTGTGAATTTGCTAATCTGTAATCCTTTTTCGTTCCCATATTATATTATTTTTGCTCAATGTACGAATAAAAATTGGAACTTTATCATGCTCTATATTTCCATTAATTAAATAGGATTTGTAACGTTTTGATTACTAAACAGAAAGGTAAAACATAAAAAACATTGATTATTTGATAGAAATAATTAGAAAATAGCTTGTTTGTTAAATATTTGTATTACATTTGTTGCGCAAAGGAGATAAGAATAGTAAGCGTTTACATTTTTGTAAAACAATTCTAAAGATGTATTGATGACTTACTTTCAACTCTCTAAGTATTTTTATATTTTTTTTAAATGAACATTTACATTTCAAATCTAAGCTACGGCGTTCAAGACGCAAGCTTACAAGACTTATTTTCAGCGTTTGGAGAAGTTTCTTCAGCTAAAGTTATCACAGACAAATTCTCAGGAAGATCAAGAGGTTTCGGCTTCGTTGAAATGACTGACGATGCTGAAGGACAAAAGGCTATCGATGAATTGAACAACAGTCAATTCGAAGGTCGCACAATCAGCGTGAACGTTGCAAAACCCCGTGAAGAAAGACCAAGAAATTTCGCCCCTCGTGGCGGTAATAACAGGTATTAAGCCGAGGAAATTATTGCAAAAATAATCAAGAGGTTACTCATATGAGTAGCCTCTTTTTTATGTCGTTTTTTTGTACTTTTATAAATGGCTTATGTGGGAATTAGTTATTCATTCTTTTTAATACGCTATATGATGGTATGATTCCGAGTTCGCCAGCTTTACTAAGGTCGGCTATGCCTTTTTCTTTGTTGCCAAGTCGAAGATATACTAATCCTCGATTATAATATGCTTCTCCAAAATCGGGCTTAATGCTGATAGCTTTACTATATGCGCTTATTGCAGAGGTGTTATCTTGCATCTGTAAATAAATATTCCCCTTATCGTAATGCGCATATATCATTTTGGGAGATAGTTCTATCACTTTGTCTAAATCGGCTATAATACTCGCAAGTCTACTATTCATTAATTTATTCTTTAATAGCGCATCTGATGTTGTCCCTGTCGTTTTTTCGGAAGAATAATCGGCTTTTAATTCATCTGAAACGATTTGCATGTACTGAGCATTTGCATGGGCAAAATAAGCCAAGGTGAATTTAGGACTTTGCTTTATAGCTTTATCTAAATCGGCGATAGCAGCAACATAATTTTTCACCATCATGAAGTCAATTGCTCTTGCAAAATAATCTATTGAGCGTGGTTTATCGGTTGCCATCGTTCCTGTGTAGTATTCTATTGAGCCAAAATGCTTCTTTATTTGGTCTTCATAAAGTCGCATCTCTTTGTTACTGAGTACAAGAGTGAAAGGCAATAGTCGAGCATCATTTATCTCTGTTAGTTCACGAGTGTAATTTGAATTATCCTTCAACTCACTCACAACATCATAATAAGAAAGGACAAACATAGGCTCAGGATCAATCTTGACATTATTATCTTGAACTTTACCGCGCACTTTGCTATCATATTCAGGCTTTACACGATTGTCGTTTTCTATTGTCAGTAGATTCTTAAATTTATTAGTAACAGCCGATTCTGAGTTTTTAGCATTTTGTTCGGCTTTATCTTCATTAGGGTCATATTCTGCAAATTTCCGCTTTTCTTTGTACAAAGCTCTCGATTTATTGTAATCATGTTCGCCACCTGCCATATCACCAATAGCACGTTTGCATTCACTTCTTGCATAAAATCCGCCATCAAAGTCGGGGTATTTATTAAGCACTACATCATAGTCTTTGATTGCATTTTTATACTGCCCAGTTTTAGAATATAATTCGGCTCTATTATATCGTGCCATAATATTTTCGGGCTCCTCTTTTATTACAAAGCCAAAATCGTCAATTGCCTTATTATTTTCCTTTACCTCTGCAAGGAGTAGTCCCCTATTGAAGCGAGCCGTTATATTATTAGGTTCCAAGCCAATAGCATAGTCATAGTCAGACATTGCTCCAAAGTAGTCATCAAGGTGATATTTTAGGAAAGCACGATTAATAAAATATCCAGCAAAGTGCGGTTCGAGTTTTATAGCTTCGTCCATATCTGCGAGAGCTAATTTATAATCTTTCTTTACTTTCATTTTTATATCAGCACGGAGAGCATAAGCATTAGCATTGTTCTTACCCAGTTTTATACTTCTGTCAATATCTTCTAATGCTTTTATTGTGTCGCCTTTAGATAAATATAATTGTGTTCTGCCCAGATAAGCATTTTCAAAATTTGGATACAGCTCGATAAGCCTATCGTATGTTTTAGCTGCTGCGTCATAATCCTTAATAGTCTCTTCGGCCACCGCTTTATTAATGAGGAATGTTTTGTGTTCGGGCAGTAGTTCAAGCCCTTTTGTATAATCAGCTATGGCCTCACGATTTTTTTTAAGCGTCTGTCGAGAAATTCCTCGTAATTGATAGGCATCAGTAATGAATGGATTGCGCTCAATCGCCAACGAGCAATCCTCTTCAGCTCCCATAAAATCTTCAAGAGAAAATTTTGCAATAGCACGATAAAAATATGGCTCAGCCAAATATGGTTTAGCCTTTATGACTTGATTAAAGTATTGAATTGACAGGACATAATCTTCAAAATACAGCGCATTTCTTCCTATGTTCATTACCTGATCAGTATTTATTTGTGCTGACGAGTGCGAAGGAAAGAGTAATACAATTGCCAACATGCCACATCGTAAGATTAATTTAGCTATTTTCATTTTATATTGCACGGCGTAAAAATTTTACACAAAAATAGCTGAATAAAATTAAATGTAACGCTCTTTTATTGTGTTCTCGCAATAAATGACGATATTTGAACATTATTTTACAGACTGGGTTACTTTTTTAATATAAATTGCAATACTTCGTATGTATTCATCAACCAAAAAACAACATATCGTCATTATCGGGGGCGGATTTGCTGGCATTAATGCCATTAAAAGTATCGACAAGAATAAATTTGATATAACTCTTGTGGATAGAAATAATTTTCATTCATTTCCTCCTCTTTTTTATCAAATTGCCTCATCGGGATTAGACCCTGGTAGTATTTCTTTTCCTTTTCGTAGAGAAATAAGGAAGCTAAATGGTGTAAGATTTCGTATTGGCGAAGTAAAATCAGTAGATACTGAGCTCAAAGAGATAACAACACAATATGAAAAGATTAGTTATGACCATCTAATAATAGCCGCTGGAACCACAAATAATTTCTTTGGTATAGAAGGGCTTAAGGAAAGTGTATATACTCTAAAATCGGCTGCTGAAGCTATTAGACTACGAAATGAGATACTCGACAGGCTTGAACGGGCAAGTCTATGTACCGACGATGTGCGTCGAAAACAATTACTTAGTTTTGTAGTAATCGGAGCAGGTCCTACAGGGGTAGAAATTGCTGGAGCGCTTGGAGAGATGAAACGATACATTCTACAACGTGAATATCCAGAAATCAATCGTGAAGATATAAAAATAGTAATCATTGAAGGTACCAACCGCGTTCTTAGAACAATGAGCGATGAAGCATCTTTAAAGGCCTATGAGTATCTTGGTCATCTTATGGTTGACATCAAGCTATCTAAAACAATGACAAGCTATAAAAATAATGTGGTGACATTATCTGACGGAGAAGAAATATATTGCGAAACTCTTATATGGACTGCTGGTATTACTGGCGAACCATTACGTGGATTTATCAAGGAAACAATGGGACCTGGCAACAGATTTAAAGTTGACAAATATAATCGCATTGAAGGTTATAACGATATATATGCTCTTGGGGATATAGCTTTTCTTACAAACGACATTTTCCCTCGTGGATTTCCTCAAATGGCTCAGGTAGCAATTCAACAAGCTATAAATCTTGCGTCAAATCTAAATAATGGAGAATTTAAAACGCCATTTAAATATAATGATAAAGGGTCGATGGCTACCGTTGGACGTAATCGTGCTGTGGCTGACTTAAACCATAATATTCATCTATATGGTCGTCCTGCATGGGCTTCATGGATGTTTGTTCACCTAATGTCTCTACTTGGAATGCGTAACAAATTAAATGTTCTCATTAATTGGATGTGGGCTTATTTCACTTATAGCACATCACTCCGCCTACTAATTCGTCCAACAAAATATCCTTACCGCCATCACTGGGATGAATAACTATTAAAATTAAAACGATTTAATTATGAAACATATATTATCATATACACTCAGCATCTGCATCCTTTTTGCGGGAAGTGGTTGTAGCATATTTAACAAGACTAAGACTATTAAGACTATTAGTAGCACTACTGAAACAGAAACTGAGGAGCCAACTATAGCAGAAGTGTCGGAACCCGGTAACACGGACGAATACATCGATAAGCAACTATCGGGAGAATGGACTATCGTATCGGTAGCCAAGAAAAAAGTAGTTGCTGAAGAAATGCCTTTTTTGAATTTTAGCTTTAAAGACAATCGCATTTATGGTAATGCTGGCTGCAATGTCATTAATTGCAGTTTCAAAACGACGAAGGACAAGAGCATGGTTCTCGGCGACATTATTTCAACTCTTATTGCTTGTCCTAATTCTAAACTCGAAAGTTCAATAATGCGAGCATTGAATGAGGTTTCAGAATATAGCTACTCAACCTCATCGGGATTAATTTTTCTTAATCTTCTCGACCATCGAGGAGCTACCGTATTAAGCCTAAAGCGACATAATCTTGACATTCTTAATGGAGCTTGGACAGTTAAAGAGATTGAAGGTGAAAAAATAGATGACGTTAATGTAAATTTAGTTATAGATATTCAAGAACTAAGATTACACGGAAACTCTGGGTGCAACATCATAAATGGGACAATAGACCTCGACCCAAAGAAAAATAATGCTATTCAATTTCAACAGTTAGCTTCTACACGTAAAATGTGTAAAAACATGAAAATCGAGACCGCCCTGCTTGTTGCTCTTGAAAAAGTGGAAACTTTCAAAAAAAGAAGCACTAATGAAATTATTCTTTATGACAACAAGAAAAAAGCCGTTCTAATATTCAAACGCCTAAATTTGACTAAATGATGTAATGTAATATAATTGACTACCAGTAACATGAAAACAATTTATGCAATTATTTTAGTATTTTTAATCAGTGTAATATTTTCTACCACAATCAGTGCAGAAGAAATCACAGAAGCTAATTACTTGAAAGTTGACCAAAAGATATGGGGCGACTATGAAAATTGCATGGAAGAAATTGGCATTGAATTAAAAAACAATCCAGAAAAGCGTGATAGCCTTTTAAAAGTAGCTAAAGAGCTACTCAACATTGCATCACAAAAAAATATTGCGACGGCAATAAAATATGCATCAGTGCCAAGTGGATTGCAACGACTATTCATGGTGCGCCTTGATATGCCTAAATCTCAATTGAAATCCGTAATAGCTACACTACCCGATAGTCTTGGAATGAATTCTTATTATAGAAGCATTCAACAGCACATTGTAACACATCAGCCCGAAATTGGCGATAAATATATCGATCTTGAATTTACAAATTTAGCTGGTAAAAATGTTAAACTATCATCTTTTATTGGGAAACAAATATTACTTATTTCTGGAGGATTAAGTTGCATGGGCGATGAAGGAGTAAAATACCTTAAAGATATTTATTCGAAGACGAGCCGTAAAGATTTTGAAATAATAATATTCTGCTTATGTCGAAAATTATCAGAATTAAAAGATATACAGAATATATATTCATGCCCTTTCCAATTAGTATCCGACATGAAAAATGACCAAAGTTCATTAAAAATATTATATGGCGCACAAAGCACCCCAACTTGCTTTGTTATAGAAAAAGATGGAACACTCAGTTATAAAAATACTGGCGTAAGACAATCAGAATTAAATGCCATAATATTAGGCATTACAAAGTAATAAGGTAATTTATGGCAACTACTAACGATTTATTTAAATACCTTAAACGGTTACAGGCAAATAACAATCGCGATTGGTTTCAAGAAAACAAATCGGAATATGACGAACTTCGCGCCATGTGGATATATGATGTGGATAGGCTAATCAATAGAATGGCTGAATATGATAATACACTACGTGGAATTAAAGCGAAAGATTGCATATACCGCATATACCGCGACGTCAGATTTAGCAACGACAAGACACCTTATAAGCCATATTTTTCTGCGGCAATATGCAGAGAAGGGCGTAAATGCACAGAATCGGCATATTATATTCATCTACAACCTGGCGAATCGGGGCTACATGGAGGCATCTGGTGTCCTGAGCCAAAATTACTTAACGCATTGCGACACTCAATAGATGACAATATCGAAGAATTTATAAATATAATACAAGATACCAATTTCAAGAATTTTTACACCTTAGCAGGAAACAGCCTAAAAACTATGCCAAAAGGATTCCCACGAGAGCATCAATATTCACAATATATACGCATGAAGGAATTTCTACTTGAGCATTATTGTAGCGATGACTATTTCACGTCGGGCGATTGGATTGACCATGTAGCCAACGACTTTAAAATAATGCAACCATTTCACCAATTTATGAACTACACAGTTCAAGAAATGCAAGAATAAATACACACTTTTGAACATTGTGTGCCAAAGGTTAAGGTACAGATAAAAAAGCGTAAAAAGTCCCTCTTATAAAAAATCTTTTCTTAATTTTGCAATAGTAAGAAACAGAATAAAAATTCAAAAGCTATGGCTAAAATTAGAGGCGCCGTTCTCATAAACATAGAAAGATGTAAAGGTTGTGACCTTTGCGTTGTGGCATGCCCTACAAAAGTACTTGCACTACAACCCAAAGAAGTAAATAATCGTGGCTACCACTTTGCTTACATGTTTTCACCCGATGCTTGCATAGGGTGTCAAAGTTGCGCATTAGTTTGCCCCGATGCTTGTATTGAAGTTTACAAAATAAAGAGTGAAGAATAATCAATCAACATATAATATATGAAAGAAGAAGTAAGGTTGATGAAAGGGAATGAGGCACTTGCTCACGCAGCAATTCGCTATGGTGCCGATGGCTATTTTGGCTACCCAATTACACCTCAATCAGAAGTATTAGAAACCCTAATGGAAGAAATGCCATGGGAAACGACCGGAATGGTTGTTCTTCAAGCCGAGAGTGAAGTGGCAGCTATTAATATGGTATATGCTGGTGCAGCATGTGGTAAAGCCGTGCTTACCTCATCATCAAGTCCTGGCATAAGTCTAAAACAAGAGGGAATCTCTTATATTGCAGCTGGAGAATTACCAGCACTCATTATAAATGTTATGCGTGGAGGTCCAGGACTTGGCACAATACACCCATCGCAAGCCGATTATTTTCAAGCTACTAAAGGTGGTGGGCATGGCGATTATCACCTTATCACACTTGCACCTGCATCTGTTCAAGAGATGTGCGACTTTGTAGGTCTTGGCTGGGATTTAGCATTCAAATATCGCACACCAGCCATAATATTAGCCGATGGCATTGTAGGGCAAATGATGGAAAAAGTGATTCTTCCAGCTGCTCGCCCACGTCGCACTGAAGCTGAAGTAAAAGAGCAATGTCCTTGGGCTACAACAGGGAAATCAGGAGGACGAAAACCTAATATCATTTCAACACTTGAACTCGACACAGCTCAAATGGAACGCAACAATGAGCGCTTCCAACGCACATATCGTGAAATAGAAGCACATGAGGTACGCTACGAAGCTATTGATATTGAAGATTGTGATTATCTAATTATTGCTTTTGGTTCAATCGCACGAATATGTCAGAAAAGTATCGAGTCGGCTCATTCTCATGGTGCCAAAATAGGTCTTATTCGTCCTATTACACTATGGCCTTTCCCTTCTGAAGCTATTGCAAAGGCTGCACAGAATGTGAAAGGAATACTTGTAGTAGAACTTAATGCAGGACAAATGATAGAAGATGTGAGACTTGCGGTTAACGGAAAAGTTGAAGTTAAACACTTTGGCCGTCTTGGAGGCATTGTTCCAAATCCCGATGAAGTACTTGAAGCTCTAAATCGTGAACTTATAAATAAGTAAAATAAGATTTCAATGGATATAAATGATATAATAAAGCCCGAAAATTGCGTATATAAGAAGCCTACACTTATGAACGACAACCACATGCACTATTGCCCTGGTTGCAGTCATGGAGTTGTACATAAACTTATTGCTGAACTCGTTGATGAAATGGGCATAGAAGAAAAGACAATAGGCGTAGCTCCCGTAGGGTGCGCTGTATTTGCATATAATTATGTTGACATTGATTGGATAGAAGCAGCTCACGGACGTGCTCCAGCAGTAGCAACAGCAATTAAGCGACTACAACCCGATAAAGTAGTATTTACTTATCAAGGCGATGGCGACCTTGCCGCTATTGGAACCTGCGAATCAATTCATGCTGCAAACCGTGGTGAGAATATTGTAATAATATTTATTAATAACGGGATTTATGGAATGACTGGCGGACAAATGGCTCCAACCACTCTTTTAGGCATGAAAACATCTACAACACCATATGGTCGTAGAGCCGATTTGAATGGCTATCCACTTAAAATTTCGGATCTTATAGCACAGTTAGATGGTGCATGCTACGTCACACGTCAAAGTGTGCATACGCCAGCCGCCGTTCGCAAAGCTAAAGCTGCAATAAAAAAAGCTATTGAAAACAGCATGGCAAAAAAAGGGACATCACTTGTAGAAATTGTGAGTACATGTAGCTCGGGTTGGAAATTAAGTCCAGTTCAAGCTAATGAATGGATGACAGAAAATATGTTTAAGAAATATCCACTTGGCGACCTAAAGAATATTTAGCATTATGAAAGAAGAAATAATAATTGCCGGATTTGGCGGACAAGGAGTACTCTCAATGGGTAAAATCCTCGCATATTCAGGACTGATGGAAGACAAGGAAATAACATGGATGCCTTCTTACGGACCAGAACAACGTGGTGGGACAGCCAACGTTACTGTAATTCTAAGTGACGATAAAATAAGTTCTCCCATTCT
Source organism: Muribaculaceae bacterium (assembly GCA_036661515.1). Classification (GTDB taxonomy): domain Bacteria; phylum Bacteroidota; class Bacteroidia; order Bacteroidales; family Muribaculaceae; genus HGM05232. Next base: position 19,677 of record JAVWYO010000007.1, read on the forward strand.
CGATTCATTTGATACAGCCGTTGTATTAAATCAACAAAGTCTCGATAAATTTGAATCAAAAGTAAAGCCAGGAGGAGTATTAATATATGACAGCTATGGCATTCACACGCCACCAAAGCGTAGCGATATTACAATTTATCGTGTTGATGCAATGGAAGCGACTTTTGATATGAACAATGCTAAATCATATAACATGATTATTCTTGGAGCTCTTCTTAAAGTGAGGCCAATGGTGAAGATAGAAAGCGTTCTAAAAGGTCTAAAGAAGACTCTCCCAGAACGTCATCATCACCTCATTCCACTAAATGAACAAGCGTTGGAAAAAGGAATGTCGCTGATAAAATAGATAAATCACTTTACAAAAAATATGCTATTCAAAGGTTTGAATAGCATATTTTTTTCGTCCAATTCTATACATTAAAAAAGCACCTGCTCAAAAAGAACAGGTGCTTTAAATATTTGTTATTAGAAACTTAAATTATTCAGCTTCTAAAATTGTTACTGCACGGTCAAGATTAGCACATGGTTTGCCATAAGAAGTAAGATTACCAGAACCTTGATTAACTGTGATTTGGTCTTTCTTAACGCCATTCTTCATAAGAAGTTTAACAATAGCATTAGCACGGTTAGCACGAATATTGTCATTAACCTTAGCTGTTCCAGTGTAGCTATCAGCCCAACCAGTTACAACATATTTCTTATCAGTTTGCTTCATTGCACGAGCTGCAGCTCTAACGATTGCAGCGTTAGCACCTGAAAGCTTAGAAGAACCAATAGGGAAATAAACTGTAGCTAAAGAATTGTTTGAAACGACTTGAGCAACCTCAGTTGTAGGACGATTCAAAGCTGCTTTTAGTTGAGATTCTAAAGAAGAAATTCTTCCATCAGCTGCTTGTAAACGAGCTACAAGAGCATCTCCTTCAGCATCTGAATATTTTGATACAACTTCTGGCATAACAGTAACTTCTGGTTGACTCCAAGTGCGTTTTTTGAACTTGTAAGCAAAACCAGCCATAACTGTTCCATAACCATTAAATCTCTTGTAACCAGGTCCATCAGCTTCAGCTTGAGCAAGATCTACACGAAGGTCAAGTAAGAAATCAACTTGTTTTGAAAGAGCAAATGTGTTTAGTAAACCTACACGAGCACCAAAGTTAGAACTTACTCTACCCCATTTGTCATTACCTTTTGCACCTTTTACAAGCGCAAAATGAGCGTCGAAACCAGCGTAAACAACAGCGTTATAAACGCGACCAGGGTGATAACCACACCACCAGTTAGTTACATTTACTAATACATCAGCTGCAGGACCTACTTGCCAGAACTTTTGTTCAAACATGTTTCCGTTAGCTGTATTAGTCATTCCAATACCATGTTCTGTTAAGCCCTTAGCCTTGTAAACATCAGCTCCAAGACGAAGACCGATGATAGGAGAGAACCATTTACCTACTGATAGATTGAATGATGGTGTAATACGTTTCCCAAACTTCAAATTCTTATCACCGTGGCTAAAGAATACTCCAGCACCAGCCTCAGCAGAGATGAACCAATTATCTTGAAATCTGTTTAATAGGTATCCTTGTGAAGGATCCTGAACTTTCGCAACCTCTTGTGCATTCACAGAAGGTGCCATAATCATTGCGCATAAAAATGCTACTAATGTAATCTTTTTCATAGACTTAAAAATTACTTGTTTATTAACTATTTAATATCCCTTAATCTTAATTTTTATTTAATACGGGACAAATATAGGTATTTTTTTTCATTAACAATAAAAAACTAAAAAAAATATTGCTGTTTTTGTCGTTTTCGTCAATTTTCACCTATAAATTCCACAAAAAATGAATTATTGTACAATCTTGAGTATCTCTTGTGCGATATTTTCTGGGGTAAATCCAAATTTATCCTCAAGAACTTTATATGGTGCCGACTCTCCAAAATGATTAAGACCATATACGTAAGCATCGCTCCCCACTACATTTCTAAGCGTAGATGGTAGTCCAGCAGTAAGTCCAAACTTTGGCACTTCCATAGGAATTACAGAATCTCTATAATCTTTGGGTTGAGATAGGAATAATCCTATTGATGGAACAGAAACTATTTGAGCATTAATTCCTTTACTCTTAATTATTGTGGCTGCATCGCATAGCGTTGCTACTTCTGAGCCATTTCCGACAAGAATAATATCAGGATTATCAGCTTTTACAATGATATATCCTCCTTTTTCTGCTTGAAGAGCATCTTTATATCTATCACCGCTTTGCGATGGTATGTCATTAACATTTTGACGCGAAAGGATTAGCCCTGTGGGTGTATCTTTATTTTCCATTGCCATTTTCCATGCGACTGAAGTCTCGGCGCTATCAGCTGGGCGAATAACGAGCATACTGCTTTTGCCTGAATGATTTTTCAATTCTTCCAAAAGTCTTATTTGTGCTTCTTGCTCTACTGGTTCATGAGTAGGACCATCTTCACCAACGCGGAAAGCGTCATGCGTCCATATGAATTTAACTGGTAATTGCATAAGAGCCGACATTCTTATTGCAGGCTTCATATAATCGGAGAATACAAAGAAAGTTCCACAAGCAGCAATCATGCCACCATGAAGTACTATTCCATTCATTATTGCTGCCATAGTCAATTCGGCTACTCCAGCATGCAAGAAAGCGCCACTAAAATCGCCATTAGCCAAAGCGTGTGTTTTTTTCAGGAAAGCATCGGTCTTATCACTATTTGCAAGGTCGGCCGATGATACTATCATATTTTTCACCTTTTCGCCGAGCACCGAAAGCACATCGGCTGAAGCGGTACGAGTTGCCACGTTTGCTTTATGAGCAATTGCGGAATAATCGACATCTGTAATTTTGCCAGAAATAAAATTTTCTAATTGTATTGCCAATTCTGGATTAGCCTTTGCCCAAATGGCATGAGCCGATTTTCGCTGTGCAACAATCGTTTCAAGTTCTTTATTTCTATTATTATATTGTGTCGCTACATCTTCAAATATATTCCACGCGTTCTCAGGATTTCCTCCAAGATTTGCAACTGTCTTCTCAAAAGATGCTCCAGCAGCACTAATTGGCTGTCCATGAGTGCTACATTTCCCTTCAAAATTAGCGCCATCGGGTGTAACGCAACCACGTCCCATTATTGTTTTGCCAATAATGATTGTTGGGCGCACTTTTTCAGTTATTGCTATTTCTAATGCTTTAGATATTTCACAAGCGTTAGTTCCATCTATTTCTATTACATTCCAATTCCATGCACGATATTTAGCTGCCGTATCTTCACCTGTAACGGCATCGACATCGGTAGAAAGCTGTACATCATTGCTATCGTAAAACATTATTAGATTATGTAAACCAAGATAGCCAGCAATTCGTCCAGCGCCTTGCGATATCTCCTCTTGAATACCACCGTCGGAGATAAATGCGTAGGTTTTATGAGCTATCGTTTCTCCAAATCGAGCAACGAGAAATCGTTCAGCAATTGCAGCACCAACTGCCATTGTGTGCCCCTGCCCAAGAGGGCCAGAAGTGTTTTCTATTCCTCTACTATGATTCACTTCGGGGTGACCTGGTGTTACACTCCCCCATTGACGGAATTGTTGCAATTCATCAATAGTATATTTTCCAGTAAGAGCTAAAACGCTATATAGCATCGGAGACATGTGACCTGGATCTAAAAAGAATCGGTCACGAGCAAACCATGTAGAATCCTTTGGGTCGGTTATCAGATACTTTGAATATAAAACATTTACAAAGTCTGCGCCACCCATCGCGCCACCAGGATGCCCCGATTTTGCTTTTTCAACCATAGCTGCTGCTAATATCCGTATATTATTAGCGCCTCTATCTAAAATATTATCTGTCATCATTATATAATAGAATAAAAAAATTCACGTTCATAATTGTGCAAATATAACAATTATGAACGTGAAAATTAAATTAAACTCGATATTTAGTCTAAAAAAATACTTAGAAACTGTTTTGATTTCTTACAGATAATTTTTATAACTTACTTCCGAACTCTTTTTGGTGATTTTTGGTCACTTTCGGCATCGTCTCTGAAAATAGCCTCAAAATTCATCGGAAACAAATCACAACAATTTCTTATATTACTTATTTAGAACAGCTTTCTTTCCACCGAATATTGCATACAGCAATATATAACCTACAGCAACAAGAAGAACTCCATAGCTTGCTAAATAGCCAAACATATCTGCTACCACGCCTTGTATAAGAGGAAGAACTCCTCCACCACACACCATTACCATGAAGATACCAGAAGCAACGGCAGTATATTTTCCTAAACCTTCAGTTGCTATATTAAAGATACCACCCCACATTACAGATGTGCATAATCCACAAAGGACAAAGAATAACACGTTAAGAGGAATGTTATAGCCAAATATTTCAATATTGTTAGTTGGCAATACCATACCTAATGTTAAAAACAAAATACATGTTCCAGCCACTGCAATTAACATTGTTTTACTTGATACAGAACCGCCAATAGAACCGCCAATAAGACGACCTACAAGCATTAACATCCAATAAAAGCCAACAATAGTTCCGCTAATTACAGGTTCCATTCCAAATCCTTCTACCAATTTAGTTCTTGCGATATCTTCCGTGGTTAAATAAAGATTTAGAATATTGGCAATCCCCACTTCAATTCCTACATAAAGGAATATTGCAATTATACCTCCTACAAATTGTGGATACTTAAATGCTCCTCGCATAGAAACTTTTTCTTTTTCATTACCTTTAGCTATTTCTTCAAGAATAGGCTCTGGGAGTTTAGCTAAAAATAATACTATAAATGCAATAGCAAAGATTGCCATAGCAATATAAAGAGCCACACGTGCATCAACGAGATCGGCTTCCTGCACCTCACCACCTATTAAATAGCCCACAAGGATAGGAACAATTGTTGCCGCAAGTGAATTTGTAGCGCCACCAAACTGAAGAAGTTGATTTCCCTTTTTACCTCCGCCACCAAGTGTGTTGAGCATAGGATTTACAACTGTGTTTAGAGTACACATTGAGAATCCTGCGATAAATGCACCACTTATATATAGCGCATAAATCAAAGAGTCATTTCCAGCTTCTTCGGCAGGATTAGGTATACTTGAGCCAAACATTAATGCGACTCCTGTAAGCCCGATAAGAACAGCTGTTAATGCTGTGATACGATAGCCTTTCTTTTGAAGTAACAATCCTGCAGGAACTCCCATAAAAGCATAAGCTATAAAATTAGCAAAATTACCCAGTTGCGACTCAAAGTCACTTAATTGAAACTGAGCTTTCACTATAACTCCAAATGGATTTTGCAATCCGGTTACAAACGAAATCATGGCAAATAGCGCAAACATTATTATGATTGGCAACACATGATTATTACTTCTTTCATTCTGTTTCATTGTGAATGTGGTATGAAGATTAATATTATATGGTTATTATTAGCACTTTAATTAAACATTTTCTAAATCGAGTGTAAATATAGTAAATTTCTTTAGTAATAGCTTTCCTCTGAGAAAAAAACTACTAATATTCACGCACGCCAAAAATAGTACTCCCGATTCTTATCATTGTACTACCCTCTTCTATCGCGATTTTATAGTCATTACTCATGCCCATGCTCACGTGAGTGAAGTAGCTGGCATCTGCAAAGGCCTCTTTCTTGAGATGGTCAAAGACTTGGCGGATAGCTTGAAATTCTTTACGTATTTCTTGCTCATCGTCAGTATTAGTAGCCATTCCCATTACTCCGCATATTCGCACATTGTTTAGTTGTATTACCGCTTCTGACGTTAACAGTTGCATGCAATCATCACAAGTAAATCCAAATTTTGTTTCTTCTTGCGCCACATGCAGTTGAAGTAACACATCAATTATGCGACCAGCCTTAAGGGCTTCACTATTTATAGTTTCTAATAAGCGTAAGCTATCTACGCTGTGAATTAGTGATACATGTGGAATTATCAATCGCACCTTATTAGTCTGTAAGTGACCTATAAAATGCCATTCCACGTCAGTGGGCATTTGTGTAACCTTTGCACAAAGTTCTTGCACACGGCTTTCACCAAATATGCGTTGCCCAGCATTATAAGCACATAATAGAGCATCAACATGATGAAACTTTGACACAGCAACGAGCGATACGCTTACTGGCAATTCACTATTGATACTCTTGATATGTTCCGCTATGATGTTAGCCATCAATATTTAATTATTCTTTGACTGGAGCTGTTGCTGGCTTTATAACATCTAATTCTATTTTGAAAACATCCATTAAAGGTGTTTCAACTATTGATGCTATTTCAAAATCGGCCATAGTTCCTTTCATACCGTCCATAAAATTATCAAGAGCTACTTTAAACTCTGCTGCTTGCACAAGGATATAAGTAGAAGTCTTTTTCTCTACAGCAGTTTTCTCATCAATAGTTATAAAATTAGTCTTTACCTTATACCATTTGTCGCCCGTTTCGTCCCAAAAAATTTCACTAATATTTGTACGTTTAACAGCCGATACCGAGAAATCGCCCGAAATAAATGGAGTAATCTCCTCTATTATACGAGCTTCTGCTTCAGTAAAAGAAAGTGCATCAACAAGATAAGGTTCTGTTACTGTTTTTTGTATCCCTGTCTCAAGCATTTTATCATATCTTACTTTGCATTCAAACCATGTTGCCATAATATCTCTAATTTTTATTTGTTTATATTGTATTGCAAATTTATAATTTTTTTCCGCTCCATACTTCATTTATCTTATTTATTTCGGCTGAAGAATTAATAAACTCTGTTGTGTATCTATTATAACGACTTCTTATTTCAAGTTTGAACATTAAAATTTACCCAAAAATGAAAATTTAAGTCATAATGTTTCATTTTTACGTTATCAAACAATATCTTTGGGATATAATATATGTGTGTAAAGCTATATACCATTTAATATGCCTTCAAATACCGCTAAACAACGACCACTCGTCCTACGTATATTCAACTTTTACGTAGAAGGATTCAAGAGCATGACTTTAGGTAAAACGCTATGGATTATTATCTTAGTGAAATTATTCATAATGTTTTTTATTCTAAAACTATTCTTTTTCCCTAATATACTTAATTCTCTCTACGATAATGATGCCGACAAAGCTCAACACGTACGTAGCGAGATGCTTAAAGATAAAAATTAACATCAATAATAATTAAAACTATTTAGCATGAATGACTTAATTAGTGTAGTCGATTGGTCGCGCGCTCAATTTGCGCTTACTGCCATGTATCACTGGCTTTTTGTACCGCTCACTCTTGGACTGTCGGTAATCGTTGCGATTATGGAGACAATATATGTGCGTACTAAAGATACCCGCTGGCTTAATATCACAAAATTTTGGATGACACTTTTTGGTATAAATTTCGCAATAGGTGTCGCAACGGGCATTATACTTGAATTTGAGTTTGGAACAAACTGGTCAAATTATAGCTGGTTTGTAGGTGATATTTTTGGCGCACCTCTTGCCATCGAAGGGTTACTTGCCTTTTTCATGGAATCGACCTTCATAGCTATTATGTTCTTTGGCTGGAAAAAGGTGAGCAAAGGATTTCACTTAACATCAACATGGCTCACAGCCATTGGCGCCTCAATTTCGGCATTATGGATTCTTGTTGCTAATGCCTGGATGCAATATCCCGTTGGAATGCAATTCGACCCTTCAGATATGCGTAACATTATGGACGATTTTTGGGCTATCGTTTTATCCCCCGTTGCCATAAACAAATTTTTCCACACAGTGCTAAGTGGTTGGACTCTTGCAAGCCTATTTGTTATTGGAGTAAGTGGCTGGCTATTACTTAAAAAGCGTAATGTAGACATGGCTACAAGAAGTATGAAAGTTGCCGTTTGGGTTGGAATAGCAGGGATTCTCCTCACTCTATACACTGGCGACGGTTCAGCAAAGGCTGTATCCCGCGTTCAACCTATGAAACTTGCAGCAATGGAGGGACTATATCATGGACAATGTGGACAAAAGATAACAGCTTTTGGCATTCTCAACCCCGAAAAGAGATTTGACAACGATAAAGCCGAATTTCTATATGACATATCAATTCCTAATGGATTATCATTATTAGCTCGCGGCAATGCTCATGCCTTTGTGCCAGGAATAACCAACATTATAAATGGATTTGAATTAACAGAAAAAGGGGACACTATCCACACGGTTTCTTATGCCGAACGCATTGTGCGAGGGAAAGCGGCTCATAACTCTTTAAGAGCTTTCGATATTGCTAAATCAAAAGGTAATAAAGTGGCTATGGATTCGGCAAAAACAGAACTTAATAAGAATTATCAATACTTTGGCTATGGCTATTTTGATGATGTGGCCGATATTATTCCAAATGTGCCCCTTGTATTTTACTCATTCCACATAATGGTTCTTCTTGGAGCATATTTCTTAGTATTCTTTATAGTCATTGCCTTTATGCTTTATAAATCAAAAATTATGCAAAGCTCAAAATTAATGCAATGGCTTGCCATCATATCCATTCCACTCGTATGGATATGTAGCGAAGCTGGTTGGGTAACAGCTGAGCTTGGTCGCCAACCTTGGACTATCGAAGGGCTTATGCCTACTCGGGCTGCAATTTCCGATGTTACTACTACATCAGTACAAATAACATTCTTCTTATTTGCAGTTATCTTTACAGGGTTGCTTATTGCAGAAATTAGCATAATGCTTCGTCAAATTAGCAAAGAGTCTAAAAAAGATATTGAAAATAGTAACAAATAACATCTTACATCATGATAAGCTACGAATTTTTACAAATATATTGGTGGTTCCTAATCTCTGTATTAGGAGCAGTATTAGTTTTCTTGCTTTTTGTGCAAGGTGGACAGACGATGCTATTGAGCGTTAAAAAGCCAATAGATCGCACAATGATAATCAACTCTCTTGGACGGAAATGGGAACTGACATTCACTACTCTTGTAGTATTTGGAGGAGCATTCTTTGCATCATTTCCATTATTCTATTCTACAAGTTTTGGTGGAGCATATTGGCTCTGGATAATTATTCTTTTTAGTTTTGTTGTTCAGGCTGTGTCCTATGAATTTCGCATGAAACCAGGTAACATATACGGAGGAGAGACTTATGACGTATTCCTTTTCATTAATGGTGCAGTGGGTTGTATCTTGCTTGGAGTGGCAGTATCAATGTTCTTTTTTGGTGGTGAATTTACCGTTAATAAGCAAAATATTCTTGATGTGAATGCACCTGTAATCTCGCAATGGGCTTCAACAAGAGGACTTGAGGCTATATTTGATTGGAAAAATCTAATTTTAGGATTCACCGTGTTATTCCTTGCTCGCACACAAGCTGGACTATACTTTATGAACAACATAAAAGATGATGAATTCTATGAAAAGAATCGTAAAGCAGTATTAGTTAATGGTATTATTTTTGTACTATTCTTCCTCACTTTCGTTGGACTACTGCTTACAGCAAGTGGCTATCAATCGGTAACTACTGATGGAATACCTGTCGTTCCTAATGCTTTTGAAGTAATCCCTTTTAAATATCTTCATAATTTCATTGATTTATGGTGGGCTCTCATAGCGTTCCTTATAGGTGTTGTTGCAGTGCTTTATGCTATAATTAGCGCTGTATTTTGTAAGAAATTTACTTCGGGAATATGGTTTAGTGGAATTGGAACGATATTAGTTGTTCTTGCATTATTCTGGATTGCAGGATATAATAACACCCCCTACTATCCATCACTACTTGATAGTTCAAGTTCTCTAACCATCTATAATAGCTCATCGAGCGAATTTACTCTTACGGTTATGAGTATCGTTTCTTTAATTATTCCATTCGTTGCAGGATATATAGCCTATGCTTGGTACTCAATGGATAAGACATCAATCACCCAAAGCGAAATGAATAATACGACACACAAATATTAGTTGAATATTTGGCATAATAAGAATCGAGGGTTAACTTTGCAACAAAGCGCAGGTTAACCCTCAATTATTTTTTATGAGTGATTTTTATAAAACGATTATAGGCATTTCAGAAGGATTATATAAAGAGAAGATGAGTAAATTTATCTCTTTTGCCATTCCTGTGCAATCGGCTGACGAAGCTAAATCGGTGATAAAATCATATCAAAAGGAGTATTTTGATGCTCGTCACGTGTGCTGGGCTTATATGATTGGAGCTAATCGAACCGAATTTCAGTCTAATGACAACGGAGAGCCATCAAGCACAGCAGGCAAACCTATTCTTGGACAAATCAATTCCTTTAATCTTACAAATATTCTTATAGTTGTGGTTCGCTATTTTGGTGGAATAAAACTTGGCACTTCAGGGCTAATAGTTGCTTATCGCGAGGCTGCATCTGATGCTATTAATAATGGAACGATTATAGAATGTCATGAACAGTCAATAATATCATTCACATTCCCATACCTTGCAATGAATGATGTTATGAAAATAACAAAAGGAGATGATATTAAAATCATCTCTCAAGTATTTGATAACCTTTGTAAAATGGATATTTCAATACGCTCCGACAATGCCCCTACATTCACAGAACGAATCGCAGAAATCGACGGAACGTCTATTCTTTAGCCATAGTAAAATCAAATAAATATTTTTTTAGCTCAATTAAAATAACGATATAATATCCGCTAACTTATCCACCGTTATATCGGCTACTGTATCATCTATTATAGCATTTTTACGATTAAAAAATATAGTTTTCCACCCCGCATTATGCGCTCCGCAAATATCGGCATCATAATTATCACCAATCATAACAGTTGTAGTTGCATCGGCTTCTACCATCTTTAAAGCAACATCAAAAATCTCCTTCAACGGCTTTGTGTATCCAACTTCATCAGATAGCACAATTTTATCGATATACTTATCTATTCCACCTGAATGCAATTTCTTAGCTTGAATACCTTTAAATCCATTGCTTAAAATATGCACTTTAAAATGCTTCGTTAAGTGTTGCAAAAGCTCCAGTGCTCCTGGCACAAGGGTTGGTTGCTCGGCTAAATAATTAAGATACTCTTCGTTTAATTTTGTGGCAAGGGTCTCACTATTCTCTATATTGCACCCTATCAGTTCAAATACGTATCGAAAACGCTCTGTAACGAGAAATTCTTTATCAATCTTTCCATAATGATAAAGTTCCCATAATTCATTATTTTTCTCTTTATATAGCCCATTAAACCTCTCATAATCGCACCATTGCGATATGCTATTTGTATCATAAACATGCCTAAGTGCTATCTTAGAATTTTCAGTGAAATTCCATAGTGTATCATCGAGATCTATAAATATCGTTTTTATATCTTGCATCATCATTATTATAACTGATCAATCCTCCACCATTTATACGAAATACCATCATCAAAGGTATCAATACCCTCTTTTGTTTTCAAATATTTCACTACCCTAATCGTTACTGGGAGTATTATTATCTCATAAATTGTTTTTAACAACGCTTGCGTCCATATCAATATTAATATTGTTTCCCAACTTAGAATGCCACCAAAAGCAATTGGGAAGAACACCATTGAATCGACCGACTCGCCAAATAGAGTGGATAAAATAGCTCTTGCTGAGAAATTTTTACCACCGCTCATGAGTTTCATTTTACTCATTATATAAGCATTGACCATTGAGCCACAAATAAATGCAGTGAAACTGCCAAGTAATATGCGTGACGTGTTACCATATATTGCTTCTATCGCGACTTGACCGCCCCACTGAGAATCGCTCGGAAGGATTATAGCCAACTGCAAAAAAAGCACTACTACAAAATTCATTAAGAATCCAAGCCATATCACAAATCGTGCTTTCTTAAAGCCATAAACCTCTACAATACAATCATTTATTATGTATGAAACTGGGAACACAGCAAGTCCTGCCGTTGCCGTTAAAAATCCAATCTGCACAACCTTAACTTCCATTAAGTTTGCCAAAATCAAAAAAACGCAAAAAAACACTGCCAATAAAAGGAATGGCATAGTAAACTTCTTCTCCATCAACTTATCTTAATTTTTTCTTAAAATATATGGCAATTTAAGTCTCAAAACGTTATCATTGCCATCTTTATAGTTATTATTTCTTACAACACTCTTATTCACCCTCTTAGGAGGAGTAGAGTATATACCTTTCATTGTGCAACCTCTAAACTCATTTCCTTGAATAGATATTTTATCAAACCCAGCATTATCCACCTTTTCATAATTTGAATAGATTGAACAGTCAGAAGCACTTCCAACAAGATTGATAATATTTTTATCAAAAATAAAAGAGCCATGCTCACCGAAATTTTGCAATCCTATCATATAATCACTGCTATTGATTGTATTCCCTACAAATTCATAATGGGCATTTTTTACATTTCTACTGTATATAAAAGCCCTTCCTACAAATAAATTATTAATCGCATAAAATGAGGCATTAGAAATTACTCCATTTGAGCTAAAACGTCCTAACATAAAGAGCCCGTTACATTCGTTTCCAATGAGCCTAACATTTGCATCAGCACCATCACTATTTATAAATACTATCCCGTCCTTTGATCTAACTATGTTTTTCTCAACAATCACGTTAGAACCATAAGTATTTAAAAACATATGATTTGGTGTTCCATTCTCACTCGTTACATGGTCATTACTGTTAATCGTATTATTTTTGATATTTACATCAATGCTATTCCCCTTTATCTCACTTTGCACAGTTAAATCTACGGTATAAGAATCTTTGCTAATGCACGATGCATCATAATCTATTTCGTTATTTATAATTTGAATATTCGTGGCTGTAGCATAAGTGTCAAACTTAAATAAAATATTATTTTTTACTAAATCCTTTATAGTAAATTTATTATTGCGAACAAATATATTAGAAAACACATGCTTTACATCTCTGCCATTATATTTGCTCGGCACACAATAGACACATATCAATCTATCAACTGGCATATCAACTTTGTCGTTCCCTACGTATTGATAAATAATCTCATTATTATTAATTTCAATATTATTTTTGGTAATTATCTCACTTCTATTTAAGCATGCGTTATTTATTTGATTATCACCCCATATCGCAATCACCTCATCATTTCCATATTTACGAATGATATTATTGTGTATTTTCACATTTTGTGTATCGCCTCTTAGCCATATCACACCACCGTCTTTATGATTGTTATAATTTACAAGTTCACAATTTTGAATCACTATATTTGAGCATACTCTTGTATCAATATTCGTGATTTTGCCATTCGACAAATATATATTTACTCTGTTTAATAATACTTTATTGGCATAATAAATTTTAAGCACATACTTTGAATTCATGTGCCAAAATGGGATATGAGAAGTCCCATACCAAGCCGTGCGGAAGGAGATATCCGACATCTCAACAGATATTTTTGAACTTTCATTTCCAAAAAATCCAAAAGCTACATCATCACCCTTAAAATTAAAACTTTCGGGTATTTCAAGAATTGTATTATTACTTACACCTTTAATTGCTTTATTTCATAAACATTATCCAAAAATACA
>JAVWYO010000007.1:33276-36202 GCA_036661515.1 Muribaculaceae bacterium
ACCTTTAATCTTTATATTACACGAAAAATTCACAACAGCATCTAAAATATATACTCCTTCTCTGTCAAAGTTAAGCACTAAAGTATTATCCTTATCATAATTTTTATTGAAATCAGCCAGTAATTCATTAACCTTTTTACCTATTGGCTGACCGGGATAAATACCAAGAGAACTAACATCAATATTTACAATCTCAGCATTAGCTAATATCGTAATTGACAGTAAGAAAAACAGGATTAAAAATCTATTAATAGTATTCATAATAATAACAAATATATCTTAGAACAAAATGCACTGATTCAAATTAAAAGTACAAATTTAGGCAAATCCGTCAAGAAAATAGCTTTTGAAACTTTAAAATTAATTTTAAACAAATTACGAGTCATTACTTACACTCTTTTATGCCATGAAATTAGTATATAACTTTTTAAGCCATTTCATCAAAAATCTCGCAAAATGCCAAAGATTTGCATTTTTAACAAAACTTTTCGGCCTTTTTATCGAAAAAATATTCGATTGTGGCTTTTAATTCAAAAAAAAACACGATATTTGCAAATGAAAATTAGGAATATTATGATTTTCTCATCTAAATAGGTGATGAACATTATTTTATGTGCCATTTTTTCACTACGTTTGTACAATCATAAATAACAACGAAAAAATAAGAAATACAATGACTAAAGCAGACATCGTAAACGAGATTGCAAAAACTACAGGCATCGACAAGGCTGCCGTTCTTGAAACAGTAGAAAAATTCATGGATATTGTCAAGGATTCTCTTGCTCATGACGAAAATGTTTATTTGAGAGGCTTTGGTAGCTTCATCGTAAAGACTCGTTCTCAAAAAACAGCTCGTAACATCTCGAAGAATACGACAATCATTATTCCTGAACACAAAATACCTGCGTTTAAGCCAGCCAAAGTGTTTATGGACGATGTGAAATAAGAATTTCACAGCCAAGAAATAATCAATAACATTTTTTTAATTAATAAACTAAGGATAAGATGCCAAGCGGAAAAAAAAGAAAAGGCCACAAAATGGCTACGCACAAGCGCAAAAAGAGGCTTAGAAAGAATAGACATAAGAAAAAATAATTTCTGATATCTTTCTAACATGAGTCATACTAAGAACAAACCAGAAGAGTATAATAATAATTTTCTCTATCAAGTTTGTTCTTTGTGCTTTAAATCGATTGTTTTTATTGCGAGATAGAACAATCATAAGTCCCCACAAAACGTTAGAATCTATATTATTAATGGGTTCTATACTAAAACTATTATATTTTGTCTTCTGAGATGAGAAGTGAACTTGTAATTGACGTAAAGTCTAAAGAAATATCTATTGCTCTGCTTGAGGATACACGATTAGTGTCACTTCAAAAGGAAGCACGCGACATCTCATATGCCGTAGGGAATATTTATATTGCTAAAGTAAAGAAACTTATGCCTGGCCTTAATGCGGCATTTGTGAATGTAGGATATGAAAGAGATGCTTTTTTACATTACTTAGATTTGGGTGCGCAGTTCAATACAAACAAGCAATATATAAAAACCACTTTTGAAGACAAAAAGCACATACCTAACATCTCTAAAATAAAGCAAACTCCCGACATTGACAAGCACGGCACAATAACCGATCTTCTAAGTGTTGGACAAGAGCTATTAGTTCAAATTACAAAAGAGCCGATTTCCTCTAAAGGACCTCGTCTCACTACCGACATATCTTTCACTGGACGTTTCCTTGTACTTATTCCTTTTAGCGACAAAATCTCTGTTTCACAAAAAATTAAGGCTACTGAGGAAAAACTGCGCCTGCGTCAACTCATTGAAAGTATTCGTCCTAAAAATTTTGGTGTCATTATTCGCACTTCAGCTGAAAACAAACGTGTTGCAGAACTCAATAACGAGTTGAAAACCCTTGTTAAGTGCTGGGACGATATGATTGCCAAAGCTCAAAAATCTGATATTCCTTCTTTAGTATTTGAAGAAGATAGTCGTGCATTAGGAGTGCTTCGCGATATTTTCAGCCCATCATTTGAAAACATACACGTCAATGATGAGGAAACTTTTCAACAAATAAGCAACTATGTAAGCCTCATTGCTCCAGAACGAAAAGAAATAGTAAAACTTTATAGCGAAGATGAGCCAATATTTGACCATTTCAATATTACGAAACAGGTAAAATCATCTTTCGGAAAAACTGTTTCATTCAAATCGGGTGCCTACATTATTATCGAACACACTGAGGCTCTTCATGTTATAGATGTAAATTCTGGCAATCGCTCTAAGAGTGGTTCTAACCAAGAAAGCAACGCACTTGAAGTGAACCTGCGTGCTGCCGATGAGATTGCACGCCAGCTTCGTCTTCGTGACATGGGTGGAATTATTGTAATCGATTACATAGACATGAGCCAAGCTGAGCACCGCCAAGCTCTATATGAACACATGCGCGATATTATGGCTACCGATCGAGCTCGACACAATATCTTACCTTTAAGTAAATTTGGATTAATGCAGATTACACGCCAACGCGTGCGTCCTGCTCTCGACATTGTCACTGCTGAGGCTTGTCCTTCTTGTTATGGCAAAGGCGAGGTACAACCATCTCTACTATTTACCGACAAATTAAAAGAAAAAATAGAATACCTACTTAACGACCTAAAGATTGCAAATTTCAATATATATGTTCACCCGTTTGTTGATGCCTATATAAAGAAAGGATTTATTTCAATATATCGCAAATGGCGCGTTCTATATGGAGGTAAATTCCGTATTACTCCCGATCAATCGCTTGCCTATCTTGAATATCGTGTTATCGATAAGGATAAAAACGAGATTGATGTAAAAGAAGAAAAGGATATAAATAGTTCTATTTCAAAAACAGAATCTAAATCAAAATCAAGCAAAGAAGAATAATAGATTTATC
>JAVWYO010000008.1:0-35644 GCA_036661515.1 Muribaculaceae bacterium
CGATAGTCATATTGATGTCTAAAGCTACTATTTCATTTCTATGTGTCATAATAGAGCTTATCTTTAAGTCGCCCAACATAAGCGCACGTTCCATAATGTCTTGCTCTACCTCCTGCACCTCACCGCTATCAGTTCCCTCTTGAATTATCATCTTTATCTCGTTTTCAGTCACTTTATTATTAGTGACATCAATTTTAAATAGATTAAAAATAAGTGAAGTACTCTTAGATAGGAGCCAAACGAATGGCGAAGATATAATCGAAATAATATACATTGGTAATGCTACTATTTTTGCAGTTTTCTCTGCAATTCCCAGTCCTATGCGTTTTGGAACGAGCTCTCCAAGAATTATTGATAGGTATGTGACAACGGCAATAATTAAGATTTGTGCCACGCTATGAGCGTAGGCTGAAGGTACACCTATATTTATTAGGATAGTCGAGAAATCAGTTGCTAACACATCGCCTGAATAGATACCAGTCAATATTCCGATTAGTGTTATTCCTATTTGTACGACTGACAGAAATTTATCGGGCTCGTTAGCTAATAGTAAAGCTCTTTTAGCCGATTTACTACCTCTCTTAGCATCGTTTGATAAACTCGTTTTGCGCGCAGATATTAGAGCTATCTCAGCCATAGCAAACAGGCCATTCAATAATATTAACGCGATAATTATAAAAATATCTTTCATATATTTATGACATTGGTTTTTTGCAAAGATAGCTTATTTTTGATAGATTTATATAGTCACATTATATGGTGATTGCTTTTAATAGGGTTTGTGATTTGTGGGCTGTCTCTTGCCATTCTTGTTCTGAGATAGAGTCGGCAGTGAGTCCTCCTCCCGCGTATATGCAATAGCCATTACCGTCAAACTCCAATGAACGTAGATTTACATACAGATTAAAATTCCCAGCGGCATCAAATGGGCCTATATATCCGCCATAATAGCGCCTACTGTGTAATTCTGTGTTGCCTATGAATTTTATTGCTTCTGTTGATGGTATTCCTGCAAGTGCTGGGGTGGGGTGGAGTGAGCTACGCATTGTATCAACATTTGTTGGTTTGCTTACGTTTGCTGTAAAGTCGTTGCATAAATGTTCTATGCCTCCTGCTTTACGTGTGTAGATAGGTGACATTTCATATTCTATATTAGCCTCGTCAAATTTTGTGGCAATATAGTCGGATACCATTTTTTGTTCTTCTATCTCCTTGTCGCCCCATGAATCTTGTGTGTCGCAGAGTCGCGTCCCCGCTAATGCCATAGTTGCTAATGTCTTGTCGTTGTATGACAGATATTTTTCGGGAGATGCTCCAAGCCAAAATCCAGTCTCTTCGGTATTAAATATAAAAACGAAAGCATTTGGGTTCTCAATTGTTAGAGTATTGAATACTTCAGTCCATTTTTTTTCATCGTAAGTCGCTGCTTCGTATATAGTTCTTGAGAGGACTATTTTGCGATATTCACCACTTTTGAGCGCTGTAATAGTCCTATCTGCTTGGTCAATATATTCTTCTTTTGTTGTAGCGTTAGCATCAACAGCACGACATATTTTTTTAGGTAGGGCAGACTGAGGCATCTTTAGATACTTTTCGGCATTGAGTTGTGAGGATATAAAGCAACATGGAGTATTTGCAGTCTCGACAAAAGGGTGAATGAAAAATCCGACTGAAGTGCGTTGATCAATAATCTGCGCACCAAAATGTATTTCTTCATCTCCTGGAAGGCGATAAGCAAAGAAATGTGTATTATATTTCACAGCCTTCTCAATGGCTGAAAGTGCTTGTGTGTTATTTATCATTTATTATATTAGCAATTAATTCAAACGGAAGAGCCTCTGTAATTTTTACATTATAGAATGTGCCTATTTCCATTGTTTCGGTCTTGTTTATCAATACTTCTGGGTCGACTTCTGGTGAATCAAATTCCGTACGAGCTATGTAATAGTCGTTATCTTCTCGGTCAATAATTACTCTAAAAGCCTTGCCCACCTTTGCCTCGTTAAGTCGTAGTGCTATCTGTTCCTGAATATCCATAATTTCGGATAATCGAGATTCTTTAACTTCAGCTGAAATAACATCTTCTAAATTCTTTGCAGCATAGGTATCATCTTCTTCAGAATAGGCAAATGCGCCCATTCTGTCAAACTTTATTGTGCTTACAAATTCTTTTAATTCTTCAAATTCATTGTCTCCTTCACCAGGGAATCCAACCATTAAAGTTGTGCGAATGTGTATTCCGGGAACCTCTTTTCTTATTGTTTCTATGAGCTTTAAAGTTTCATCTTTAGTGATGTGTCGTCGCATATTGCTCAAGACGTTGTTGCTAATGTGTTGCAATGCAATGTCGAGATATTTGCACACGTTGTTGTTGTCGCGTATTACGCGGAGCAATTCGTATGGAAACTGAGCTGGATAGGCGTAATGTAGTCTTATCCATTCTACGCCAGGAATGTGGGCTATGGTTTCAATTAGCTCTGGGAGCATCATTTTGCCATAGAGGTCAAGTCCGTATGATGATAAGTCTTGCGCTATGACGTTAAACTCTTTTACGCCACGGCTAACGAGCATTTTCACCTCTTCTACAATCTCCTCAATAGGGTGAGATGTGTGGCGACCAGTGATGAGAGGTATAGCACAAAAAGCACAAAATCTATTGCACCCTTCTGAAATTTTCAAGTATGCGTGATGTGAAGGGGTTGTAACGATGCGGTCGTATATCTTCGTTGGTGGGTTTTCGTTTTGAAGGTCAGTAATTAGGTTATTCCAGTTAAATTTGCCGTAAAACTTATCAACTTCAGGAATTTCTAATTTTAATTCATCAAAATATCGTTCTGAAAGGCAACCCATAACATATAGCTTTGTAATGCGACCATCTTGCTTTGCCTTAACGTATTCAAGTATGGTGTTTACAGATTCCTCTTTAGCGTCGCCAATGAACCCACAAGTGTTAATGACTACAATTTCGCCACACACATCGTCGGAATCATGAGCAACATCATAACCAACATCTTTAAAGCGTTTTAATAAACGCTCAGAATCCACTAAGTTTTTAGAACAACCCAGTGTTATTACATCTATCCTATTTTTTATCATAAAGTGTGCGTTATGTCAATGCCTATTCGCCAAATAGTGATTTTACAAATTCTTTTTTTCGAAAAACCTGTAAGTCTTCAATTCCTTCACCCAGTCCAATATATTTTACTGGTAT
This sequence comes from Muribaculaceae bacterium, assembly GCA_036661515.1. Lineage (GTDB taxonomy): Bacteria > Bacteroidota > Bacteroidia > Bacteroidales > Muribaculaceae > HGM05232. Next base: position 3,212 of record JAVWYO010000008.1, read on the forward strand.
TTTAAATTGATCGCTTATGCCTATCACAACTCCACCTTTAGCTGTGCCGTCGAGCTTTGTTATAGCAAGTTCATTAACTTCAGTTGCAGCAACAAATTGCTTAGCTTGTTCAAAGGCATTTTGTCCAGTAGAGCCATCAAGTACAAGAAGTACTTCATGAGGAGCATCAGGCACTACCTTTTGCATCACATTCTTAATCTTTGTAAGCTCATTCATTAAGCCTACTTTGTTGTGCAGTCGTCCAGCGGTGTCTATTATAACAACATCGGCACCTGAAGATTTTGCAGAACTCACAGTGTCGAATGCTACTGATGCAGGATCGCTGCCCATTTTTTGTTTTATAACAGGAACCCCTACGCGACTTCCCCATATATCTAATTGCTCAACTGCTGCAGCACGAAAAGTGTCGGCAGCGCCAAGCACAACGCTATTTCCAGCTTTTTTAAATTGATAAGCCAGCTTGCCAATTGTTGTGGTCTTACCTACGCCATTTACACCAACTACCATTATAACGTATGGCTTTTTGTTGGCAGGTACGGAGAAATCGCCACCATCAATAGTGTCTTTTTCAGTAAGTAAATCAGTTATTTCTTCACATAACAAGTTGTTTAATTCGGCAGAACTAACAAATTTATCGCGGGCTACACGTGTTTCTATTCTATCGAGAATTTTTAGTGTTGTTTCAACGCCTACGTCAGAAGTTATGAATACCTCTTCAAGTTTATCAAGTAATTCATCATCAATCTTAGACTTCCCAGCAACTGCACGAGCAAGTTTTGAGAAAACACCTTCTTTTGTCTTTGAAAGACCTTTGTCTAATGTTTCTTTTTTCTCTTTTGAGAAGAAGCTAAATATACCCATTGTTACTTAAATTATTATGTATCGCAAAAATACGAAAAAATATCAATCTTAGCAACTAATATGCTTGTAGGAACTATTATGATAGCGATATTTCTGTTACCACTCAATAAATTTGCCTCGTTTTTGACGCTTTTCGAGCTCTTCGCGTAAATGTAATTGCCTGTCTTGGGCTATATATCTACGAGCAAAGATATTTGGTATTGCTACCCCGAGAGAGATGCAAAGAATTATAAGTGCTGAATTAATGCCGTTGTAAAAAGCATTTGTGACCTCTCCTAAAACGCCATGAAGATTGATAAATGCTAATAGAGAACGAAACATTAGCACACCTGGAATCATTGGTATCACGGAGGGGATTGTCAGCACATGGTTGGGCACGTGGAACCAGTGGACGGCTTTCACTGCAAGAAGGCTTACAACAAAACTTCCCATAAAAGAGCCTATAATTGGTCCAAATCCTAATTCAAAGTTAACGAAGTTTCTTGTACACACTGCAATAATACCTCCGAGTGCTACTACCCACAGTAATTTACGTTGAATATTAAATATCATAGAAAAGCCTATTGCCGAAATAGCTGCTGCAATAGCATAGATATAGTATGAATCATGTGAAATCATACTTAATTCGCTGAATTTATGGTCTATTTCAATATCTTTCATCATAAGCACACGCATTCCAAATGCGATTCCAAATGTCATAGCTCCCAGAATCATAGCAGTATTAGCAGCGCGTGTAATGCCCACCAGCAAATGATTATCTATCATGTCATCAACAAAATTGATTAATGGAACGCCTGGAATTATGAATAGAGCGCATGCCAGTAATGGATGATAAGGTGTTGCTGAGGCTCCCAAGAAAGACGATGCGTAGGCTAAACAAGTGGAAATAAATGTGGCAAATGCGATGCTCAAATATAGATTGACACCAAAATTAGTGCAACGAGTGCGTATTCCGAAGCCAATAAATGCGCAAATTGATGTGAATAGGAAAGCAATCCAGTCACCACCAAATAGTTTACAAAATCCTCCGCAAGCAAAACCGGCACAGATTGCTACGAGAAGATGATTGTAATTGCGTGGCTGTCGGGCAATCTTTTCCTGCTCGTCCTCATATTTATTGAGTGAATAGTCTTGTTCAATAGCATTCCATGATAATTTGCTAATTTGTGAAATTGTTGTCATATTTATGGAGTGCTTCTCACAAGTCTGGAACTTGGAAAAAGAGTGCCGTTCATCGCTGACGTTTACCATAATCATGCTCCATCTAATGTCGAGATGCAATTTATCCTCAGGAATTCCCATGTAGGCTGCTACACGTTTCATATTTCGTTCTATTCGGTTAGTGTCGGCAGCACTTTCCATTAACAATTTCCCTGTGCGTAGCAATAAATCCAGCTTGCGACGTAACAGGAGCACATCTTGGTCGTTCAATTTACTATTCTCAATCATTTATCATTATTTTTCGTATCCATATCCTAATCCATACAAGGATATGAACCTTTAATGAATTGCAGTATTGGGCAACAAAAGTAGATAAAATATTTCAAAAAATATTGTATTGGAACAATGAAAATATGCATTAATTGTATGGCCTTTTTATTTAATTTTTCGCTGAAATAATAATTCTTTTGAACATGTTAGGTGTGCGTTTTGATAAAAATAATTATCTTTGAAAGAATTTTTAGAAAATCATTTAAAATGAAAAAACATATATTAGTGTTGGCGACTATTGCGCTGGCAGTTTGCTCTTGTGGCAATAAAAATCAATTTAGCGTTGAAGGTAATGTTGAGGGTGCCAGTGAAAAGACGCTTATGCTTGAATCGGCTATAAATGGACGCTGGTTTGTTATTGACACGGTTAGAACGTCATCAAATGGTGATTTTGAACTTAGCCGTGAAGCTCCAAAATATCCAGAAATATATCGTCTCACACTTGATGGGAAATCAGTATATTTCCCTATCGACAGTCTTGAAAATATAGAACTCAATTCTAAAGTATCAAGTTACGGAATAGATTATACTCTTTCGGGGAGTGATAATGCCATTGCTATGATGAATGTTGATAAAAAAGCTCGAACTCTTCAAGGCACATCTTTGAAAGACGGAGTTGTAAAGAGAGAAGCATTTAAGCGTGAACTTGCCGAGAAAATTATTGAAAATCCGAGTGGCATAGTTGCTTATTATATCATAAATAAATATGTTGGAGACACCCCCCTATTTGACCCTACAAATAGTGTGGATTTAAGAATTATTGGTGCTGTTGCTAATGCTTACAATAGCTTTAAACCTAATGATCCTCGAACGGCATATCTTGTAAAGGTACTCATTGAGGGACAAAAGATGCGCCGTGCTGCTGTTGCGAAATACGATACCATGTATGTAGCCGAGACAAAACTATTTGACATAAAATTACAGGATAATTTAGGTAAAGAGCATTCATTACGTAAAGTTACGTCGCAAGGTAATATAGTGATACTAAATTTTACACTTTATACAGCGGAAAAATCTCCAATGTTTAATAAAATTCTTATTGACACATATAATAAAAATAAGGCTCGTGGCCTTGAGATATATCAAGTAGGACTTGATGGAGACTTGGCTCAATGGAAAGCTACAGCTGGAAATCTTCCTTGGATAACGGTTTATGATGGAGCAGGGCCTAATTCAAAGAACCTAATGTCATATAATGTAACAGGATTGCCTACTACTTTTGTTATAAACCGCAAAGGAGAGTTGGTGGAACGCATAACCGATATAACGACGCTTGATGCCACATTGCAGAAATATCTGTAATTATAGTATAATAGCAAAAAATAACAACGCCAGCTTCTCGTTATGGAAAGCTGGCGTTGTTTTGCGTATGTATTATGTCTTTATTTTTTATGTGCAATCATGTATTGTGCAATTTGGACGGCATTGAGTGCTGCGCCTTTTTTGATTTGGTCTCCAACAATCCAAAATGTTAATCCGTTTTCATTGGCGATGTCTTTGCGAATGCGTCCAACGTACACGGGGTCTTGGTTTGCAACAAATAGTGGCATTGGATATTTCTTTTCAGCTGGAGCGTCAAGTACAACAATTCCTTCGGCTTTAGCAAATGCTTCTTTTGCTACTTCTACTGAAATTGGTTTTTCTGTTTCAACCCATATTGCTTCGGAATGAGCACGCATAACGGGTACACGCACGCACATTGCGCTGACACTAATACTTGGCGAGTGCATAATTTTACGTGTCTCGTTAAACATTTTCATTTCTTCTTTTGTGTATCCATTATCTGTAAATACATCAACGTGAGGGATTACGTTATATGCAAGTTGATATGCAAATTTATTCACAGTAGGTTTCTCATTATTTGCAATTTGCGAATATTGAGTTATTAGTTCGTCCATAGCAGCAGCTCCAGCACCGCTTGCAGCCTGATAGGTAGCAATATGAACGCGATTGATAGGAGAAATGTCGTTAATAGGCTTTAGAGCAACAACCATTTGAATGGTTGTACAGTTTGGATTTGCAATTATATTACGTGGCGTGTTGAACGCATCGTCACCGTTAACTTCGGGTACTACCAATGGCACATCATTATCCATGCGGAATGCGCTTGAATTATCAATCATTATTGCGCCATATTTTGTGATGGTATCGGCAAATTCCTTAGATGTACCAGCCCCAGCAGAAGCAAAGGCAATGTCAATACCCTTGAAATCGTCATTATGTTGAAGTTCTTTAACTGTTAAGGCCTTACCTCGGAAGTCATAAGAGCTACCCGCACTACGTTTTGAACCAAAAAGTAATAACTCAGTTATTGGAAAATTCTGTTCATCAAGAACTCTAAGAAATTCTTGTCCTACGGCACCACTGGCACCAACAATCGCTACTTTCATCTTGCTATTAAAATGTTAGAAATGATACAAATTGTTCACCTTTTGTGATAAATCGTTGCAAAGATAATAAATTTGGCGCGAATTATATTCATTTAGTGCAGAATTGAGGCATATTTGTGCGAAAGTTTATTTTACCCAAGTATCAAACTTCAGATAACTTTTGTTTTTATTTTGCTCTCATTTTCATTATCTTTGTCATAAATATAAAAATCCATGAATCTTGCCGTTTCACAAGCACTAATAACCAATCCAGTCTATATCTTTTTTATAGTGCTGGTCATAATCTTGTTAGCTCCAATGTGCCTCAATAGATTAAAGATACCTCATATAATGGGTATGATTGTGGCTGGACTAATCGTTGGCCCTTTTGGATTTCATATTCTTGATAGAGATAGTAGCTTTGAAATTTTTGGTCAAGTGGGAATCCTCTATTTGATGTTCCTTGCTGGACTTGAAATAGATATGTATCATTTAAAGAAAAATTTAGGGCGAGGACTCGGCTTTGGGCTTTATACGTTTTTTATACCAATGATATTAGGTACTATTTGTAGCGTATTTATACTCGAACTTGATGCCTTGACTTCAATACTGCTTGCGTCTATGTATGCTTCACACACATTGATTGCTTATCCTATCGTATCACGGTTTGGTATTACTAATAATTCGGTTATAGTTATAACAATTACAGGTACGATTATTACAGTGCTTGGTGCATTAATTGTACTTGCCGCAGTAGTTGGGATACATACCGTTGGCGAATTTCAAATAAGTGCATTACTGTGGTTACTTGCGCGTTTAACGGTGTATTGCATTGTGATAATATATTTATATCCACGAATTGCAAGGTGGTTTTTCAAGAAATATAATGATAATGTGATGCAATTTGTGTTTGTGCTTGCAATGGTGTTTCTTGCATCTGGTGTAGCGCAACTGATAGGAATAGAATCGGTATTAGGCGCATTCTTTGCTGGTCTTGTATTGAATAGATATATTCCAAATGTGTCTCCGTTGATGAATCGAATAGAATTTGTAGGTAATGCGCTCTTTATTCCATATTTCCTTATAGGTGTAGGAATGCTTATTAATGTAAATGTAATTTTGTCAGACACGCGTACACTATTTGTGGCCATAAATATGTCGGTTGTCGCTACATTATGTAAATGGATTGCAGCATGGGCAACGCAGAAGACCTATAAGATGACGGTTCTTGATCGTTCGATGATGTTTGGGCTAAGTAATGCACAGGCCGCAGCAACACTTGCAGCGGTGATGATTGGCTATAAAATAGGTATTTTTGATGCTGCAATATTAAATGGAACAATAATCATGATACTTGTTACTTGTGCAATCTCATCGGTTGTAACAGAAAGAGCAGCAGAAAAGATGAAACGGTTGATGTTTGAAAGTACGGGCACAAAAGATAGTATTAAAAATAATGGCGATAATGCAAAGATACTTATTACTGTTTCAAATCCTATAACCGTAGGTGGACTTGTTAACCTTGCATTGCTAATGCGTAATCGACGAGATAAAGAGCCTCTATATGCACTGCATGTGCGTAATGATAACACTGAAGGGTCGGTGGCGATAGGGCAGAATGCCTTGAATATAGCCAGTAAAACTGCTGCCGCAGCCGATGTTAAAACTGAGGCGATAGAGCGATATGACTTAAATACAATTACTGGGATTCTAAATACTATAAATGAGCGAAATATTTCGGATCTTATAATAGGTCTTCATCAGCGGGCTACTGTTGTTGATAGCTTTTTTGGTAAAAAGATAGAGCAACTTTTAAAGGAAAACGACCATATGATAATAATATCACGTTGTTTTATCCCGATAAATACGATTACGAGAATTGTTGTTTCAGTGCCTCCAAAAGCTGAGTTTGAAACTGGATTCCAGGCATGGATAATGCGTACATCAAATATTGCAAGCCAAATAGGGTGCCGAATAATATTTTGTGCGCATCGCGATACTATCCCGCTTATAAGAGGGGTGTTGCATAACGAAGGATATGAAATAAGGAGTGAATATAGAGAGATAGATGATTGGAGTGACTTTGTTCTTCTTGCCAATAAAGTGCTTGATGATGATTTATTGATAATGATAAGTGCAAGGCGTACATCAATGTCATTTGACAGCGAGATGGATAATATGCCAAGTTTCTTATCAAAATATTTTAATCATAATAATCTTATTATCATTTATCCTGAGCAATTTGGTGAAGCACCCAAACTCACATCATTTACTGATCCTCTTGCAAGCGATATTAACGCCTCGCCATCGGCGATATGGTTACGAGTGCGCTCTCTATATAAATTGCTTATAATAAAGAAGAAAAAAATAACACATCGTCATAGAAATCATAATGGTAGAGGAATAGACCTTTAATAACGAAAAAATGCGTATGCTTGGGTGTGGTTATTTATATACTGTTGCATATCACACTTCAATAATCATCAGTTCTAAAATATGCCCATTCATAGTGCCCATCAAGAGGTATAACGGATATAAGTACATAGTTGCTTATATCGTTTTCCGACTTTGAATAAATGAGATATTCTTGTGTGATTATTAATGTATATATTACGCTTTCATTTTCATTTTCAAAAATCTTAATGCAGTAGCGTTTTTCAAATTTTGAAGGGAAGTTATTGTACATATACATAGTCCCTTCTATAAATGATGCGTATAATTCTGTTTGGAATGTAGGTTCCCATGAGCAGAAAGCCTTATGAGCATATATTATGTTTCTAAATTCGTCGGTAGAGTAATTAATTTTTACTTCATATTTATATTTGCGGTTTGGAGCCATAGGGTCACCAACATTTTCCATACTATCTAAGGCTACGCCAAAGTCTTGGAATATTTGCCTATTGAACAGTGATACCGAATCGAGAGGAATGCTGTAATCTATGAGAAATTTTTTTAATTTCTTGTCTGTAAGATAGCCCAGTTGATTGCGAAGTTCATTTTTATATTTGATATAACTTGTATCTTTGAGCGATGTAAGATTTACAATAGAGTCAATCTGTTTGTATTCTTGGAAACTAACAATTGGTTGGCTGTAAATACTGTCAAAAGAGAGCTCAATAGATGATTCTGGATTACTTGTCACCTCCATTCCAGTTAATGGGTTAGTATTTGTTGGATTACAAGAAGTGCAAATAATAATAGCTATAATATATATTAGCCAATTCATAACGCATTTATTTGTAAGTATCAGCGATAGTATAAATTGATTCAAATATTCTACGGTCTATTTCGCTAAGAGAAACGTTTCGACGAGCCATAACACGTTCTGCAATATTGAAAAATTTTGGGAGTGAAACATCGGTAAATCCTGCTGTGCTACCTTCGGAAAATGATGCAACGAAGTTTCGAGGAAATCCAGCACCATGAATATTAACGCCAACGCCAATAACGGTGGCTGTATTGAACATGCAGTTTATGCCTGCTTTCGAGTGGTCACCCATTATAAGTCCACAAAATTGAAGACCAGTTTTAAGGAAACGATGAGCTGGATAGTTCCATAGTTTTATCTCGGTGTAATCATTTTTCAAATTTGATGCGTTTGTCCCAGCACCAATATTGCACCATTCACCAATCACCGCATTTCCAAGAAATCCATCATGAGCTTTATTGCTATAACCAATAATTACTACATTATTCAACTCTCCACCTACCTTCGAATAAGGGCCAATAGTTGTGGCTCCATATATTTTTGTACCCATGTTTACCATTGTATGCTCGCAAGCAGCAAATGGCGCTCTGATAGCCGACCCTTCCATTATTTCAGCATCTTTACCAATATATATAGGGCCATTGTTTACATTAAGATATGCTCCTTCAACTTTAGCTCCAGCTTCAATAAATATTTTTGGTGAGCCATCAGGAAAAAAGGCATTGCCAATTATGTGATTAGAAATTCCTACAACTTGAGAACTTCGGCCTATGGTCAAGTCTTTATAGTCTTGAATAATAGCTTTATCATTAAACATGAATATATCATAGAGCATTCTTATTCCCAGCGGCTTTGTTGATAGAAAAATTCTCTTTCCAAAACGGCGCACTTTGAACTCTTTTAATGTGCCATAGAACGCTATTAACTCATTATTATATAATAGAGCTTCGCCAGTATTTAGTTCTTCTATGATTGCAACTAAATCAGCGTTAGGACAAATGTGACCAGCTATGAATAGGCTTTCGGCTGATGGCGCGTTGCGAAATTTTGGTTGTAAATATGGCGTAGTAAAATATGAGAATTTACACTCTTTAAATGCTCTTTCCCACTTTTGTCGTATGGTTGTAATTCCAAAACGGATGTCTGCAATAGGGCGTGTGTAGGTTAGTGGAAGTAGGTCGTCACGTGTCGCAGTATCATCAAATAATATTACATTTTTCATTTTTGTCCTTTTTTATGTCGTTGCAAATATAGTAAGAATTGTAAAAATAAGCTAATGTTTAAAGTATTACACGAAATAGTTTTGTATTTTTGTAAAAAAACAGGAAATAAGATATGAAATTTATTGAGCAACATATTAAGGGCGTGTTTGTTATCGAGCCAAAACGATATGGCGATGCACGAGGATATTTTTCGGAAGTATTCAAGATGTCAGAGTTTGTTGAAAATGTGGGCAAAGTAGAATTTGTTCAAGACAATGAATCCATGTCAAGCCATGGCGTGCTTAGGGGACTTCATTACCAGAAAGGAGATTTTTCGCAAGCTAAATTGGTAAGAGTATCAAGTGGTGTAGTGCTTGATGTTGCTGTCGATCTTCGTGAAGGATCGCCAACGTATGGGCAGCACGTAGCCGTTGAGTTAAGTGCTGATAATGGGCGACAACTGTTTATTCCACGCCATTTTGCGCATGGATTTGTTGTGCTTAGCGATATTGCTCAATTCCAATATAAGGTCGATAATATTTATGCACCGCAGAGCGAAGGTTCAATACGATATGATGACACCGATCTCGCTATTGACTGGAGATTGCCAAAGCAAGATTTATTACTATCTGATAAAGATGGGCACGCTGTGTCGCTAAAAGATATTAAAAAATGATAACTAAAGAAAAAAGCGGTGCTTGTGCAAGTTAATAATTGGACAAAAATCTCATAAAAATGCGTCCCAGAGTAAAAAAACATAAAAAACGCTGTAAAAACATTTGGCATATAGCCGATTAGTCGTTATCTTTGCAAAGTTTTTCGGCGTATAAAATAGCCTGATTATTATTAAATTATTGATTTAGTGGTAATAAGGGCAAATTTTATGACGCTTATAGAAAAGAAAAAATGATATTTTAGTATTAATTTATAAAGCAAAAAAGAACTAAGATGCCTACAATTCAGCAATTAGTAAGAAAAGGCCGAGTAACTTTGGTGGACAAGAGCAAGTCACCTGCTTTGGATTCATGTCCACAGCGTCGTGGCGTGTGTGTGAGAGTTTATACTACCACACCAAAGAAACCAAACTCTGCAATGCGTAAAGTTGCCCGTGTAAGATTAACTAACGGCAAGGAAGTAAACTCCTACATTCCTGGAGAAGGACACAATTTGCAAGAGCACTCAATTGTAATGGTACGTGGTGGTCGTGTAAAAGACCTTCCAGGTGTACGTTACCACATCGTTAGAGGAACATTGGATACTGCAGGCGTAAGCGGCAGAACACAACGTCGTTCTAAATACGGAGCAAAGAGACCTAAAGCAGGAGCTGCTGTTGCAGCAAAGGGTAAAAAGTAAATTCTTACCCACAAGAAATTAAAGAGACAATAAAAACGAGTATCTAAACTTAGTTTTTGATTTTATTGGATTGATTATTACGGTTGAGTAAATGGCATTAGAGAATGTCGTTGAAGAAAATAAGAAGTAACAACCAAACAAACAAAAACGAAAATTTTTGTAACAAAATGAGAAAGGCAAAGCCAAAAAAAAGGATCGTATTACCAGATCCAGTATTTAGTGACATTAGTGTTTCAAAATTTGTGAATCACTTAATGTATGATGGAAAAAAGAGTACTGCTTATACAATATTCTATTCTGCACTTGAGACTGTGAAGTCAAAACTGCCTAACGAAGAAAAATCAACGCTTGAGATTTGGAAACAAGCGCTTGAAAACATAACTCCACAAGTTGAGGTTAAATCACGTCGCGTCGGAGGTGCTACATTCCAAGTACCAACAGAAATCCGTCCCGATCGTAAAGAGTCAATATCAATGAAAAATCTTATCTTATATGCTCGCAAACGCGGAGGCAAAACAATGGCTGATAAATTAGCTGCTGAGATTGTTGATGCTTTCAACGACCAGGGTGGTGCATTCAAACGTAAGGAAGATATGCACAGAATGGCTGAAGCTAACCGCGCATTTGCACACTTTAGATTTTAAATTGATAACAAAATATTAAAATGGCTAAATCAGACGAACAATTAAAATATACAAGAAATATTGGTATTATGGCTCACATCGATGCCGGTAAAACCACTACTTCTGAACGCATCCTGTTTTATACAGGTTTAACTCACAAAATTGGTGAGGTTCACGACGGTGCTGCTACGATGGACTGGATGGAGCAAGAGCAAGAAAGAGGTATTACAATTACTTCTGCTGCTACTACTACATTCTGGAAATATGACGAGAACAAATTTAAAATAAACTTGATAGATACCCCAGGACACGTTGACTTCACTGTTGAAGTTGAACGTTCTTTGCGTGTACTTGATGGTGCTGTTGCTGCATTCTGTGCCGTTGGTGGTGTTGAGCCTCAATCAGAAACAGTGTGGAGACAAGCTGATAAATATAATGTACCTCGTTTAGGATATGTAAACAAGATGGACCGCTCTGGTGCAAACTTCTTTGAAGTAGTTCGCCAGCTAAAAGATGTCCTTGGAGCTAACCCATGTCCAATTCAAGTTCCAATTGGTGCTGAAGAAACATTTAAGGGTGTAGTTGACCTTGTAAAGATGAAAGCTCTTTTCTGGCATGACGAAACTATGGGTGCTGACTTCAGTGTTGAAGAGATTCCAGCAAACCTAAAAGAAGAATGCGACGAATGGAGAGATAAGATGCTCGAAAAAATTGCTGAATTTGACGATGAGTTAATGGCAAAATATTTCGACGACCCATCTACTATTACAGAAGACGAAATACGTCGAGCAATACGTACTGCAACATTAAAGATGGAAATCGTTCCAATGATTTGCGGTAGCTCATTTAAGAATAAAGGAGTACAAAGTATCCTCGATGCTGTATGTGCTTATCTACCAAGTCCTGAAGATACAGAAGAAGTCGTAGGTCACGCTATTGGCGATACCGAAAGCTTAATTTCTCGTAAACCAAAATATGAAGAGCCTATGTGTGCTCTTGCATTTAAGATTGCAACCGACCCTTATGTTGGTCGTCTTTGCTTCTTCCGTGTTTATTCTGGTGAAATACCTGCAGGTAGCTACGTGTTTAATTCACGCTCAGGCAAGAAAGAACGTATCTCTCGTTTATTCCAAATGCACTCAAACAAGCAAAATCCAATGGAAAGCATTGGTTGCGGTGATATTGGTGCTGGTGTAGGTTTCAAAGATATTCGCACAGGTGATACTCTTTGTTCTGAAGCACAACCAATCGTTCTTGAGGCTATGGACTTCCCAGATCCAGTAATCGGAATCGCTGTTGAACCTAAAACTCAAAAAGACTTAGATAAACTCGATGTAGGATTACAGAAACTTGCTGAAGAAGATCCAACATTCCGTGTACAAACAAATGATGAAACAGGACAAACAGTTATTAGTGGAATGGGTGAACTTCACCTTGACATTATTCTTGATCGCCTTCGTCGTGAGTTTAAAGTAGAATGTAACCAAGGTCGCCCACAAGTAACATATAAAGAAACTATAACAAAATCTGTTGAGCTTCGTGAAGTATTCAAGAAACAAACAGGTGGTCGTGGTAAGTTTGCCGATATAATTGTAAAAGTAGAACCAGTTGATGAAGGCTTTGAAGGAGGACTTCAATTTGTTGATGTCGTTAAGGGTGGTAATATTCCTAAGGAATTTATTCCATCTATCCAAAAAGGTTTCCAAACTGCAATGAAGAATGGTGTTCTTGCTGGCTATCCAGTAGAACAGCTAAAAGTTACAGTACTTGATGGTTCTTACCACCCAGTTGACTCGGATCAATTGTCATTTGAACTTTGCGGTATTCAAGCATTCAAAAAAGCATCAGAAAAAGCAGGTCCTGTATTGTTAGAGCCAATCATGAAGATTGAAGTTGTAACACCAGAAGAAAGCATGGGTGATGTAATTGGTGACTTGAATAAGAGACGTGGTCAAGTAGAAGGCATGGAAACAAGCCGTAGCGGTGCTCGCGTCGTTAAAGCTAAAGCTCCTCTTGCTGAAATGTTTGGTTACGTAACAGCTCTACGTACTATTACATCGGGACGTGCAACCTCTACAATGTCATTCTCTCACTACAGTGAAGTTAGCTCTTCAATAGCTAAAGCAGTGTTGACAGAATGCCAAGGACGAGTAGATTTATTGAAATAATATATTTATAAAATAATATGAGCCAAAAAATCAGAATCAAATTAAAATCTTACGATCACAACTTGGTTGATAAATCGGCTGAGAAGATTGTTAAGACTGTGAAGGCTACGGGTGCCGTTGTTAGTGGTCCAATACCATTGCCAACTCACAAAAGAATCTTCACCGTAAACCGTTCGACTTTCGTAAATAAAAAGTCTCGCGAACAGTTCCAATTATCTTCATTCAAAAGATTAATTGACATCTACAGTTCAACTGCAAAAACAGTTGATGCATTAATGAAACTTGAATTGCCAAGTGGAGTTGAAGTAGAAATCAAAGTGTAATAGATTAAGAGCAAATTAAACAAAATTAAAGAGAAATGCCAGGATTATTAGGAAAAAAAATCGGAATGACATCCGTTTTCAGCGCCGACGGTAAAAATGTACCGTGCACTGTTATCGAAGTAGGTCCTTGTGTGGTTACTCAGGTTAAAACAATTGAAAACGACGGTTACGAGGCTTTGCAAATTGGCTTTCAAGATAAGAAAGACAAGCATACAACAATGCCCGAAGCTGGTCATTTCAAGAAAGCTGGAGTAACACCAAAGAGACACTTGGCCGAGTTCAAAGGATTTGAGGAAGCCCACAAATTAGGCGACACACTAACAGTTGAATTTTTCAACGATACTGAATTTGTCGACATAGCTGGAACTTCAAAAGGTAAAGGACACCAAGGTGTAGTAAAACGTCACGGTTTCGCTGGCGTTGGACAAGCAACACACGGTCAGCACAACAGACTACGTGCTCCCGGTTCTGTAGGAGCTTGTTCATATCCTGCTAAGGTTTTTAAAGGCATGCGCATGGCCGGTCACATGGGTGATGAGCGTGTTACTGTACAAAACCTTGAGATACTTAAAGTTATGCCGGAACATAACCTTCTATTAATAAAAGGATCAATTCCGGGTTGTAAAGGTTCAATCGTAATAATTGAGAAATAATGGAACTCGCAGTATATAACATCAAGGGAGAAGACACCGGTAAAAAAGTAACACTTAACGATCAAGTGTTTGCTATAGAACCAAGTGAGCATGCCGTTTATCTCGATGTAAAACAGTACTTGGCTAACCAACGTCAAGGAACTCACAAATCGAAAGAAAGAAGCGAATTATCAGGAAGTACACGTAAATTGCGTAAGCAAAAAGGTGGTGGCGGTGCTCGTATCGGTGATATAAATTCACCTTTATTAGTAGGCGGTGCTCGTGTATTTGGACCTCGTCCTCGCGACTATCATTTCAAATTGAATAAAAAAGTAAAAGTTCTTGCACGTAAATCAGCTTTGACTTTCAAGGCTCATGATAATCAAATTGTAGTGGTTGAAGATTTTACTTTTGACACGCCAAAAACTAAAGAATTTGTAAACTTTACTAAAAATTTACAATTATTAGATAAGAAACTTCTATTAGTTTTAGCAGACCAAAATAAAAACGTATATTTGTCGGCTCGAAATATTCAGAGCGCAAATATTATAACTGCCTCGGACGTAAATACTTATAGGTTGCTTAACAATAAAGCACTTGTATTGACCGAAAGTAGTTTAGCTGTAATTAATGAATTTTAATATAAAGGAGGTAATAAACAATGGAATTTAAGATTGAACCTATCGTAACAGAAAAGGCAAACTCAATAAGCGAAAAACTTAATCGCTATTCTTTCCGTGTATCTCCTGATGCTAACAAGTTTCAAATCAAATCTATGATTGAGAAGCTATATAGCGTTAAGGTTGTTGCTGTTAACACAGCAAATTACAGCGGTAAGTGTAAGTCACGTAATACTAAGTCTGGTCTCATCAAGGGTAAAGTTGCTTCTTTCAAGAAGGCACTGATAACTGTAGCCGAAGGTGAAAAAATAGACTTTTATAGCAATATTTAAAAACAATGGCAGTAAGAAAAATGAAGCCCACAACACCGGGGCAAAGGCACAAGATTATTGGTGTATTTGATGACATCACTGCTAGTACACCAGAGAAATCTCTTACAGTCGGTATCAGCCACAGCGCAGGACGTAACAAAGAGGGGCACATGACAATGCGCTACCTCGGAGGTGGTCACAAGCGCAAATACCGCCTTATCGATTTTAAGAGAACCAAAGACGGTGTGCCAGCAACTGTAAAGTCTATCGAATACGACCCTAATCGTACGGCGCGTATCGCTTTACTTTACTATGTTGATGGTTCTAAGGCTTATATGGTTGCACCCAACGGTTTAGAAGTTGGCACTACAGTCATGAGTGGAGAAAAAGCAGCTCCTGAAATAGGAAATGCACTTCCTCTAAGTAAAATACCTGTTGGTACGTTAATTCATAACATCGAGTTGCGTCCTGGTCAAGGAGCTATTATGGCTCGCTCGGCTGGAACTTTTGCGCAATTAACTTCGCGTGAAGGTGATTATGCAATTATCAAATTACCTTCGGGAGAAACGAGAAAAATCCTTTCTACATGTAAAGCTACAATTGGTGTAGTTGGAAATTCCGATCATGCTCTTGAGCGCTCTGGTAAAGCAGGCCGTTCTCGATGGTTAGGAAGACGTCCTCGTAATAGAGGTGTTGTAATGAACCCAGTTGATCACCCTATGGGTGGTGGTGAAGGCCGCGCTTCTGGAGGACATCCAAGATCACGTAAGGGTCTATATGCAAAGGGATTAAAGACACGTGCTCCGAAGAAACATTCTTCTAAGTACATTATTGAAAGAAGAAAAAAGTAATCTGATTAATTAAGTAACTATGAGTCGTTCATTGAAAAAAGGCCCATATATCAGCGTGAAGCTCGATAAAAAGGTAGCCGTAATGGAAGAAAGCGGAAAAAAATCGGTAATCAAGACTTGGTCTCGTGCATCGATGATTTCTCCTGATTTCGTTGGGCAAACTTTCGCAGTTCACAATGGTAATAAGTTTATTCCCGTTTACGTAACTGAGAATATGGTAGGTCACAAACTTGGAGAATTTTCTCCAACACGCACCTTCCGTGGACACGGTGGTAACAAAAAACGTTAAGGGCCCGGAATAACAAAATTTGAATACGAAAAGAATTAAATACAATGGGTGTAAGAAAAAGACAATCAGCCGAAAATAGAAAGGAAGCCCAAAAGACACAATTTTTCGCTAAATTGAAAAATGTGCCTACATCGCCAAGGAAAATGCGATTGGTTGCGGACATGGTTCGTGGTCAAGAGGTTTTCAAAGCTTTGGGACTCCTAAAATTCTCAAATAAGGAAGCTGCTGCCAGAGTGGAAAAACTGTTGCGTTCAGCTATATCTAATTGGGAACAAAAAAATGAAAGAAAAGCTGAGAACGGAGAACTCTTCATTACCACAATCTTTGTTGATTGTGCGCCAATGATAAAGAGACTTCGTACAGCTCCTCAAGGTAGAGGTTATAGAATACGTAAGCGTTCAAATCATGTAACGCTGTGCGTGGATACAAGAGATACTAACGCTAAAAAAGAAGCATAAGATGGGACAGAAAGTAAATCCAATAAGCAATCGCTTAGGTATCATCAGAGGTTGGGATTCTAACTGGTATGGTGGCAAAAATTACGGAGATACTTTACTTGAGGATAGCAAAATCCGCAAGTATCTTAGCGCTCGTTTAGCTAAAGCAAGCGTATCACGTATTGTAATTGAAAGGACTCTTAAACTTGTAACTATAACAGTTTGCACATCTCGTCCTGGTATTATTATCGGAAAAGGTGGTCAAGAAGTTGACAAGCTAAAAGAGGAATTGAAGCAAATTACTGACAAAGATGTTCAAATAAACATCTATGAAGTAAAACGTCCTGAACTCGATGCTCAAATTGTTGCAAGCAACATCGCTCGCCAAATCGAAGGTAAGATTGCTTATCGTCGTGCTGTCAAGATGTCTATCGCATCTACTATGAGAATGGGTTCGGAAGGTATAAAAGTGCAAGTAAGCGGTCGTCTTAACGGCGCTGAAATGGCGCGTTCTGAAATGTTTAAAGAAGGACGTACTCCATTGCACACTCTTCGTGCCGACATCGATTATGCATTAGTTGAAGCCTTAACAAAGGTTGGTATTATAGGCGTTAAAGTTTGGATTTGTCGTGGCGAAATCTACGGTAAAAAAGACCTTGCTCCTTCATTTACAAACAATGCAAAAGAAGGTCGTGGGAATAACAATGGAGCTCCTCGTAAAGGTGGTTTCAGAAAACAAAAGAACAATCGTTAATCGACTTGAAATTACAGAACAATGTTACAACCAAAGAAAACTAAATTCAGAAGACAACAAAAGGGCCGCATGAAAGGTATTGCTCAGCGCGGTAACCAGTTGGCTTTCGGTTCGTTTGGTATAAAGACTCTTGAGTCTAAATGGATTACAGGCCGTCAAATAGAAGCAGCTCGTGTTGCTGTTACTCGTTATATGCAACGTCAAGGTCAAATCTGGATAAGAGTATTTCCAGATAAACCAATTACCAAGAAACCAGCCGAAGTACGTATGGGTAAAGGTAAAGGTGCTCCAGAAGGCTTTGTCGCTCCAGTTACTCCTGGACGCATACTAATCGAAGTAGAAGGCGTAAGTTTTGAAATTGCTAAGGAAGCACTTCGCTTAGCTGCTCAAAAACTTCCTGTTACAACCAAGTTTATAATACGTCGTGATTACGATCCATCTCAAAACGTGTAATAATAGATTATGAAAAAGGCTGAATTAAAAGAATTAAGCGTTAAAGAGCTTAAAGAGAGATTAGAAGAAGCTGAAAAGGCTTATCTTCAACAAAAAATCAATCATTCTATTACGCCCTTAGATAATCCTTCAAAGATTACACTGGATCGTAGAATGATAGCACGTATGAAAACCGAAATACGTGAACGTGAACTTAACCTCAATAATCCCAGCAAATAATGGAAAAGAGAAATTTAAGAAAAGAAAGAATTGGGGTTGTTTCTAGCAACAAGGGTGATAAGTCTATCACTGTTACCATTAAGTGGAAAGAGAAGCACCCAATTTACGGTAAATTCGTTAATAAAACGAAGAAATACCATGCTCACGACGAGAACAACGAATGCAGCATTGGCGACACTGTTCGCTTGATGGAAACTCGTCCTCTAAGCAAAACAAAGAGATGGAGATTAGTAGAAATAATCGCAAAAGTTAAGTAAAAATGATACAGACTGAAAGCCGATTAATAGTTGCAGATAACAGTGGTGCTAAAGAAGTACTATGTATCCGCGTATTAGGTGGTACAGGCCGTCGTTACGCTTCTGTTGGAGATGTAATCGTTGTGACAGTAAAAGCAGCGGTACCTTCAAGTGATGTAAAGAAAGGAACTGTATCTAAAGCAATCATTGTTAGAACTAAAAAAGAAATCCGTCGCGCTGATGGCTCTTACATTAGATTTGATGACAATGCTTGCGTGTTATTGAATAGTACTGGTGAACTTCGTGGAAGCCGTATCTTCGGACCTGTTGCAAGAGAACTTCGTGCAACTAACATGAAGATTGTTTCTTTAGCTCCAGAAGTACTCTAATTGATATATAAATAAATATAAGTAATGAGCAAATTACATATCAAAAAAGGGGATACCGTTTACGTTAACACTGGTGAAGATCGTGGCAAGACTGCTCGCGTTCTTAGCGTTCTTGTTGATAAGAAGAAAGCCGTCGTAGAAGGTATTAACATGGTATCTAAGAGTACCAAGCCCAACGCCAAAAGCCCTCAAGGGGGAATTATTAAAATTGAAGCTCCTGTACACATCTCTAACTTGAACCTTATCGACCCTAAAAGTGGCAAAGCTACTCGTATTGGTCGCAGAAAGAATGAAGCTGGTGTTACAGTACGCTATTCTAAAAAATCAGGAGAGGAGATTAAACAATGAGTATAGCAACACTTAAGAAAGATTACGTAGAAAGAATTGCCCCTGCTCTTGTTAAAGAGTTTAGTTACACTTCTAAAATGCAGGTTCCTGTTCTTGAGAAAATAGTAATTAATCAAGGTCTCGGTCAAGCCACTGGAGATAAGAAGGTTATTGAAACTGCAATCACTGAATTGTCTACAATTACTGGTCAAAAGGCCGTAGCAACTTTGTCTAAGAAAGATATTTCTAACTTTAAGTTGCGTAAGAAAATGCCTATCGGTGTAAGAGTTACTTTACGTGGCGAAAAAATGTACGAATTTATGGAACGCTTTATCCGTGTTGCATTACCTCGTATTCGTGACTTTAAAGGAATTGAAAGTAAGTTAGATGGTCGTGGTAACTACACTTGTGGTATTACCGAGCAAATCATCTTCCCTGAAATTAATATCGATGGCATTACTAAGTTAATGGGAATGAATATCACTTTCGTTACTACTGCAAAAAGCGACGAAGAAGGATATGCATTGTTGAAGCAATTTGGCCTACCTTTTAAAAATGCTAAATAAAGACTGAATTATGGCAAAAGAATCAATGAAAGCTCGCGAAGTTAAGAGAGCAAAACTTGTCGCTAAGTATGCAGAAAGAAAAGCTGTCCTTAAAGCAGCTGGCGATTATGAAGCTCTTCAAAAATTTCCAAAAAATGCTTCTTCAGTGCGTTTGCACAACCGTTGCAAACTTACAGGTCGCCCAAAAGGGTATATGCGCCAGTTTGGCGTTTCACGTATTCAATTCCGTGAAATGGCATCAGCTGGTTTAATACCTGGTGTGAAAAAAGCAAGCTGGTAAGCACATACAACAAAGAGAGTATTAAATATTGTTCGGGTAATCCGAATCAATTTAAACAAAAATAATATGACTGATCCAATAGCAGATTATTTAACAAGATTGAGGAACGCTATAAAGGCTCAACACCGCGTGGTGGAGATACCTGCCTCAAACTTGAAAAAGGAGATGACAAAAATCCTTTTTGAAAAAGGCTATATACTTAATTATAAGTTTATAGATGGTGAAACCCCAGCAGGCGCTATAAAAATCGCCTTGAAATATGACCCAATCGACAAAGTTAACGCTATCAAAAATTTGAAACGCGTTTCTCGTCCTGGTTTGCGTCAATATACCGGCTACAAAGATATGCCGAGAGTTTTAAATGGTTTAGGAATCGCTATCGTTTCTACCTCTAAAGGTGTGATGACCAATAAGGAAGCTAAGACTCTCCAAATTGGTGGCGAAGTTCTATGTTATGTTTATTAAAAAGGAGGTATTGATATGTCACGAATAGGTAAATTACCCATAGAAATACCAGCTGGAGTAACAGTTAAGGTAAACAATAATGTAGTAACAGTTAAAGGTCCTAAAGGCGAACTTTCTCAAGAAATTCGCGCTGACCTTAAAGTTAACATTGAAGAAAACCAAGTAGTTGTAGAACGCCCTTCTGATGATCGCCAAGTTCGCGCTCAACACGGGTTGTATAGGTCGTTAATACACAATATGGTAGTCGGAGTGTCAACTGGTTATAAAAAAGAGATGGAATTAGTCGGTGTTGGTTATCGTGCTGCAGCTACAGGTCAAGTACTTGAGCTTGCTCTCGGTTTCTCACATGCTATATATATTAAACTTCCTTCCGAAATCAAAGTCGAAACGAAGTCTGAAAGAAATAAAAATCCATTGATTTTACTTGAATCTTGCGATAAGCAATTAATCGGACAAGTTTGCGCTAAAATTCGTTCTATGCGTAAGCCAGAGCCTTATAAAGGTAAAGGTATTAAATTTGTTGGTGAAGTTATCCGTCGTAAATCTGGTAAATCGGCAGCTGCTAAATAATTAAAAAGACGATCATGACAACTAAGATAGAGAGAAGACTTAAAATTAAGACACGCGTTCGCGGAATCGTTTCTGGCTCAGCCGAACGTCCTCGTATGTCTGTTTTTAGAAGCAACAAGCAGATTTATGTTCAACTTATCGACGACTTAGCCGGTAAAACATTAGCCTCTGCTTCTTCTAAAGGTATTGAAGACGGAACAAAAATTGAAATTGCTGAAAAAGTTGGTGAAGCTGTAGCTAAAGTAGCTATTGCAGCTGGCATTGAAACAGTAGTTTTCGACCGTAACGGATATTTGTTCCATGGTAGAGTAAAATCATTAGCTGATGGCGCACGTAAAGGTGGACTTAAATTTTAATTAAATCATGGCAAAAAGAAATAACAGAGTAAAAACGACTAACGATATAGAACTTAAAGACCGCTTGGTTGCTATAAACCGCGTTACTAAAGTCACTAAAGGTGGTCGTACTTTCACTTTCTCAGCTATAGTCGTTGTAGGTAACGAAGACGGAATCGTAGGCTGGGGATTAGGTAAAGCTAATGAAGTCACAGCAGCAATTGCTAAAGGCGTTGAAGCTGCTAAAAAGAACTTGATTAAAGTCCCTGTTCATAAAGGAACTATTCCTCATGAACAAGTTGCTAAGTTCAGTGGATCTCAAGTGATATTGAAGCCTGCATCTCACGGTACTGGTGTTAAAGCTGGTGGTGCTATGCGTGCAGTACTTGAAAGCGTTGGTATTACCGACGTTCTTGCTAAGTCTAAGGGCTCTTCTAACCCTCATAACTTAGTAAAAGCAACAATTCTTGCTTTAGACGAAATGAGAAGCCCTATGACGGTAGCTCAAAATCGCGGTATCTCATTGGACAAAGTGTTTAACGGTTAATTTTGTTACATTATGGCAACTATTAAGATTAAACAAACAAAAAGCAGAATCAATTGCCCTGCTATACAAAAAAGAACCCTTGACGCTCTTGGGTTGAGAAAAATGAATCAAGTTGTGGAGAAGGAAGCTACTCCTCAAATCTTGGGAATGGTTAACAAAGTTCGTCACCTTGTAGAAGTTGCGAACGCTTAAAATAATATACTAATATGGATTTAAGTAATTTACAACCTGCAGTAGGTTCTACCAAGAGCAATAAAAGAGTCGGACGTGGTTCGGGTTCTGGCATGGGAGGAACTTCTACTCGTGGGCACAAAGGGCAAAAATCACGTTCTGGTTATTCAGCCAAGATTGGTTTTGAAGGTGGTCAAATGCCTTTGCAACGTCGCGCCCCAAAATTCGGTTTTAAAAATATTAACCGAGTTGAATATAAAGCCATAAACTTAAATACGCTCCAAGAATTAGCTGAAGCTAAAAGCCTAACTAAAATTGGAATCCAAGATTTACGTGAAGCTGGATTTATCTCTAACAAACAATTAGTAAAAATCCTTGCAAAAGGTGCTATCACAGCAAAATTAGATGTTGAAGCTAACGCTTTCTCTAAAACAGCTGAAGAAGCTATTGTTGCAGCAGGTGGATCTATTCAAAAAATTTAAGTAAATGAGATTTATTGAAACCACAAAAAACATTTGGAAAATTGAAGATTTACGGAAGAGAATCATCATAACCCTCCTATTGGTACTCGTTTACCGATTTGGTTGTTATGTGGTTCTTCCTGGAATCAGTCCAAATGAAATTGATGCTCTTAGGAACTTTACAAGTGGCGGTTTAATGCAACTTCTCGATATGTTTTCGGGAGGTGCATTCTCTCAAGCAAGTATTTTTGCCTTAGGTATCATGCCATATATTACTGCTTCTATCGTTATACAACTTTTGGGTATGGTACTACCATCTTTCCAAAAGATGCAACGAGAAGGAGAAAGTGGCAGAACGAAACTGAACCAATATACTCGTTATTTGACAGTATTGATACTATTGCTACAAGGTCCTGCTTACTTAGTAAACTTGCAAGTGCAAGTTAGCTCAGCTGGTGGCGTTGCCTCTTTCGGCTTTTGGACGGTAGCATATCTTACAATAATCTTAGCAGCAGGTAGTATGTTTATCATGTGGCTTGGTGAAAAGATTACTGACCGTGGTGTTGGAAATGGTATTTCCTTCATCATCTTAGTAGGTATTATAGCTCGACTACCAGGAGCATTTATCCAAGAATTCACTAACCGTCTTACAACGGCTCAAGGTGGTCTTGTAATGTTCTTAGTCGAAATTATATTACTTTTTGCTGTCATCGCAGGTGCTGTACTTCTTGTACAAGGAACACGTAAAGTGCCCGTACAATATGCAAAACGTATCGTTGGAAACAAGCAATATGGCGGTGCTCGTCAGTATATCCCTCTAAAGGTAAATGCTGCTGGTGTAATGCCTATCATTTTTGCTCAGGCAATAATGTTTATCCCTATAACCCTTGCTGGATTTGGTGCAAATCAAGAATCTACTGGATTCTTCCGCGCTTTCTCTGACATACATGGATTTTGGTATAACTTTGTTTACTTCATAATGATTGTAGCTTTCACATACTTCTATACAGCTATTACTGTACGACCTACACAAATGGCAGAAGATATGAAACGCAACAATGGCTTTATACCTGGAATTAAACCCGGAAAGAAAACATCGGAGTATCTCGACTCAATAATGTCAAGAATCACTCTACCAGGTTCAATATTCTTAGGTTTTGTAGCAATTATGCCTGCGTTTGCTAATGTGTGTGGAGTCAATCAAAACTTTGCACAGTTCTTTGGCGGTACTTCTCTACTAATTTTAGTAGGTGTAGTATTAGACACCTTAC
Organism: Muribaculaceae bacterium; assembly: GCA_036661515.1. Lineage (GTDB taxonomy): Bacteria > Bacteroidota > Bacteroidia > Bacteroidales > Muribaculaceae > HGM05232. Next base: position 26,994 of record JAVWYO010000008.1, read on the forward strand.
AACAAATTGAAAGCCACTTAATGATGCGTCATTATGATGGTCTTATGAAGTCAGGTAAAATTAAAGGACGAACTACTGGAAGCGCTTATTAAAGCGTTAAGGAAATTAAAGAATGATTTATCTTAAGACTGATGAAGAAATAGAGTTACTGCGAGAAAGTAATCAATTAGTAGGTATGACTCTTGGTGAAATGGCCAAGTGGGTAGCTCCTGGTATTACAACGCTCAAACTCGACCAAATAGCTGAAGAATTTATTAGAGACCACAATGCGGTACCTGGATTTAAAGGCTATGGAGGATTTCCTTATACACTATGTATTTCTGTAAATGAAGTAATCGTGCACGGCTTTCCTTCAAATTATGCACTTCAAGATGGAGACATCGTTTCTATCGATTGCGGTGCTGTTAAAAATGGTTTTAATGGAGATTCAGCTTATACTTTTTGTGTAGGTGATGTAGCAGAGGCTACTTTGAATCTTCTTAAAACAACGAAAGAGTCGCTATATGTGGGAATCGAACATGCAGTAGAAGGGAAAAGAATTGGTGATATAGCTAATTCAATTCAAGAATATTGCGAGCATAGAGGTTACACTGTAGTTAGAGAAATGTGTGGACATGGTGTAGGCAAAAGATTGCACGAAGACCCCGAAGTTCCTAATTATGGACGACGTGGTACTGGTTCCCTAATTAAAAACGGGATGTGTATAGCAATTGAGCCAATGATTAATCTTGGAAGCAGAAACATCGTCATCGAGCAAGATGGGTGGACATGCAGAACAAAAGATCGTAAGCCCGCCGCTCATTTTGAACACACCATTGCCATTAAAAATGGTAAGGCCGACATCCTTTCGTCATTTAAATTCATTGAAGAAGTCTTAGGCGATAAATCAATTTAATTACAATATATGGCAAAACAAACCGCAATAGAGCAAGATGGAGTTATAATAGAGGCATTATCAAATGCTATGTTCCGAGTAGAATTGGAAAATGGACATGAGATAACAGCGCACATTTCAGGCAAAATGAGAATGCACTACATAAAAATTTTGCCAGGAGATAAAGTGAAAGTTGAAATGTCACCTTATGACTTATCAAAAGGAAGAATTGCTTTTCGATACAAATAAAAAACTAAAGATATGAAAGTAAGAGCCTCAGTTAAAAAGCGCACCCCTGATAGCAAGATCGTAAGACGCAAAGGTCGCTTATATGTAATCAACAAGAAAAACCCTAAGTATAAACAACGTCAAGGATAATTTTATTATCTTTGCGAAAAATTTATTGTAGAATATGGCAGTAAGAATAGTTGGGGTAGATTTGCCCCAAAACAAAAGAGGTGTTATAGCCTTAACTTACATCTATGGTATAGGTCGTAGCGCTGCTAACACCATTTTGGAAAAGGCTGGCGTTGACAATGATACTAAAGTTAAGGATTGGTCTGACGATCAAGCCGCTAAAGTACGTGAAGTAATTGGTGACAACTTCAAAGTCGAAGGTGATCTTCGTAGCGAAGTGCAAACTAATATCAAACGTCTTATGGACATCGGTTGCTACCGTGGCATACGTCATCGTAACAGTCTTCCAGTTAGAGGTCAAAGCACAAAAAATAACGCTCGCACCCGCAAGGGACGCAAGAAAACAGTTGCTAACAAAAAGAAAGCTACTAAATAATATCAAAGTATGGCAAAAAAGACAGTCGCAGCAAAGAAGAGAAATGTTAAAGTTGACGCAACAGGTCAACTTCATGTACATTCTTCTTTCAATAACATTATTGTGTGCCTTGCAAACAGTGAAGGTCAAGTTATTTCTTGGTCAAGCGCAGGCAAAATGGGCTTTAGAGGATCTAAGAAAAACACTCCTTATGCAGCACAAATGGCAGCACAAGATTGTGCTAAAGTAGCATTCGACCTCGGACTTCGTAAAGTGAAAGCTTATGTTAAAGGTCCTGGTAACGGTCGTGAATCAGCTATCCGTACAATTCACGGAGCTGGTATCGAAGTTACCGAGATAGTTGACGTTACTCCACTACCACACAATGGTTGTCGTCCTCCTAAAAGAAGAAGAGTTTAAGAGATTTTCTCTTATTCCATTTCTAAATTAAATCACATGGAATCTTTTAATGTGAATAGATTGCATTTTCAGCCTCTCTGCGATCGCGGCTGCACTAAGAAGATTCATATAATCTTTAATTATCAAAAGAATTAAAAAATGGCAAGATATACCGGTCCTAAAACTCGAATTGCTCGTAAGTTTGGCGAAGCTATTTTCGGAGATGATAAAGTCCTTGCAAAAAAGAATTATCCTCCCGGACAGCACGGTGCTAACAAAAGAAGAAAAACTTCTGAGTATGGCACACAGTTGCGCGAAAAGCAAAAGGCTAAATACACTTATGGAGTATTAGAAAAGCAATTCCGCAATTTATTTGAAAAAGCATCACGTATGAAGGGTATCAAAGGTGAAATCCTTCTTCAATTGCTTGAAGTTCGTCTTGATAATGTAGTTTATCGTTTAGGTATTGCTCCTACTCGTGCTGCTGCTCGTCAATTAGTACTTCATCGTCACATAACAGTTAACGGCGCAATTGTTAATATTGCTTCTTATTCTGTTAAGCCTGGCGAGATTATTGCCGTTCGTGAAAAGTCTAAATCACTCGAAGTAGTGGCTGACGCTTTAGCTGGCTTTAATCACAGCAAGTATCCTTGGATTGAATGGGACGAAAGCATTAAAGGTGGTAAATTATTACACCTCCCTCAAAGAGAAGATATTCCTGAGAACATCAAGGAACAATTGATTGTAGAGTTGTATTCTAAATAATAAATAATTTCGATCCATGGCTATATTAGCATTTCAAAAACCCGACAAAGTATTAATGTTGGAAGCCGATAACTCCTTTGGGAAATTTGAATTTCGCCCACTTGAGCCCGGTTATGGAGTAACCGTGGGAAATGCCTTGCGTAGAATTTTGCTCTCTTCTCTTGAAGGTTTTGCAATTTCTTCTATTCGCATTGATGGCGTTAAACACGAATTTTCTACTATCACTGGTGTCAAAGAAGATGTCACAAATATTATACTTAATCTTAAAAAAGTAAGATTAAAGCAAGTTGTTGAAGACACTGAATTTGAAAAGGCTACCGCTAAAATATCGGGACAAGATGTGTTCAGAGCCAGTGACTTAGGCAAAGTATTGACAGGGTTTGAAATACTTAACCCTGACTTAGTCATTTGTCATTTGGATCCTAACACGAGCTTTCAAATCGATTTTACTATTAATAAAGGACGTGGGTATGTGGTTTCTGATGAAAACATAAACCCTAATGATCCAATTGACGTTATTGCAATTGACTCAATATACACACCTATTATTAATGTTAAATACTTTGTGGAATCATATCGTGTTGAACAGAAGACTGACTACGAAAAACTTGTTCTCGAAATAACAACCGACGGCTCAATCCTTCCTAAAGACGCTCTTAAAGAAGCTGCTAAAATACTTATTCACCACTTCATGCTTTTCTCTGATGAGAAAATAGCCCTCGAATCTAACGAAAGCGAAGGTAATGAAGAATTTGATGAAGAGGTACTTCACATGCGCCAATTACTCAAGTCTAAACTTGTGGATATGGACCTTTCTGTGCGTGCACTTAACTGCTTGAAATCGGCTGAGGTCGAAACTCTTGGAGAGCTGGTTGTGTTTAACAAAACCGACTTATTAAAATTCCGTAACTTTGGTAAGAAGTCACTCACCGAACTCGATGAGCTTTTGGCTAACCTTAATCTTTCGTTCGGAATGGACATCTCTAAATACAAATTAGATAAAGAGTAATTATAACGATGAGACATAATAAAAAATTTAATCATTTAGGACGTAAAAAAGCTCACCGCGACGCTTTACTTGCCAATATGACCATTTCGCTAATTCTTCACAAGAGAATTTTCACAACGTTGGCTAAGGCTAAAGCCCTAAGAATATATGCTGAACCTATAATCAACCGCGCTAAGGAAGACAATACTCCTTCTCGCCGTGTAGTTTTCAGCTATCTTCAAAGTAAAGAAGCCGTTACTGAACTTTTCAAGGAAATCGCTCAAAAGATTGCCGATCGTCCTGGTGGATACACTCGTATCCTTAAGACTGGTAATCGCCTTGGCGATAACGCTAAAACTTGCTTCATTGAGCTCGTTGACTACAACGAAAACATGCTCAAAGACACTACAGCTAAGAAAGCTACACGCACACGTCGTTCTCGTAAGGGAGCCGTTGCCAATGCTACACCTGCTGCTGTCGTTGAAGAAGCACCTAAGGCTGTTGAAGAGCCAAAAGCTACTGAAGCTACTGCTGAGTAATTTTAAATTACTTATAAATAAAAAAAGGACATCTTACAAAAGGTGCCCTTTTTTTGTTATATTTGGAGCAATATTTTATTGCTATTATAAATACTATAATTAGAATCCAGGTATGAAAATTAAAAAAATTATTGGGCGCGAAATCCTCGATTCACGAGGAAACCCAACTGTTGAAGTCGATGTTATTTTAGAGTCGGGCATTGTTGCTCGTGCAGCTGTGCCTTCGGGCGCATCAACTGGAGTTAATGAAGCTCTTGAACTTAGAGATTGTGACGCTACTCGCTATAACGGAAAAGGTGTACTTAAAGCCGTATCTTTTGTAAATGGCGAAATCTCAGATGCTCTTACGGGAATGTGTGTACTCGATCAGATAGCTATTGATGAAAAGATGATAGACCTTGATGGGACTGATACAAAATCAAGACTCGGCGCTAATGCAATATTAGGCGTTTCTCTTGCAGTCGCTAAGGCTGCTGCATTACATCTCCAAATTCCATTATATAAGTATATCGGTGGTTGTGATTCTTATACATTGCCAATTCCAATGATGAATATCATTAATGCTGGCGCTCATTCTGATGCTCCAATTGCTTTTCAAGAGTTTATGATACGTCCTATTGGAGCTAAAACATTTAGTAATGCGCTTAGAACAGGAGCTGAAGTTTTTCATGCTTTGAAAAAGCTGCTTCAAAAACGTAATTTGAGTACGGCAGTAGGAGATGAAGGTGGATTTGCTCCAGCTCTTAATGGTACCGAAGATGCGCTAAATATAATAATCGATGCGATAAAGGAAGCTGGTTATATTCCTGGCGCTGATGTCACTATTGCTCTCGACTGTGCTGCTTCTGAATTTTATAAAAATGGAGTGTATGATTATTCATGGAAACAACCTGATGGTGAGAAGCTAACTTCAGAACAACAGGCTAAATATTTGCAAAAACTAATAGAAAATTATCCTATTGACTCAATAGAAGATGGAATGAGTGAAGATGATTGGAATGGCTGGGCAATTTTAACGAAACTAATAGGAAATCAATGTCAACTTGTCGGTGATGACTTATTTGTAACAAACGTAAAATACTTGGAGAAGGGAATTAAGGAAATATGTGCAAATTCAATTCTTGTAAAAGTCAATCAAATAGGGACGCTTACCGAAACATTACGTGCCGTTGAGATGGCTCATAGAAATGGCTATTCTGCTATTATTTCTCATCGAAGTGGTGAAACTGAGGACTCTACAATCGCTGATATTGCTGTAGCCACAAATGCTGGACAAATCAAGACTGGATCTGCAAGCCGTAGCGATCGCATGGCTAAATACAATCAGTTATTGAGAATTGAAGAAGAACTTGGGGCTTCAGCTAAATTTGGCTATCCCAGAATAAGGTAGTATTAAACACATGTATGGCGGCCAAGTAAGTGACCGCCATATTATTATCCTATTCTGTAATGCGAATAACGCGTATCCCTGTATTATCCTTTGAACGTCTAAGCATATCTTGTAAACTATCAGGACCAACCATAACCTTATTCCCAATCGAAGATGCGTGAAGTAAAAATGGTTCACCGTCAACGATAGTTATAATGCCCAAGTGCGATACATCGAGTCCATCAACCTTTGTTGTCAGCATAACGATATATCCTTCTTCTAAACATTTCTTGATATCCTTATATATTAAATAATTCTTCTTTAATATTGGGCATTTGTGTGATCTGTAACCAATCTCTATATTCTTTATTTTATTATATATATCATCTTCTTTCAATGCCGAATATAAATTTCTATGCTCCGACATAAAATTAATACTCTTAATTTCAAAAGAACTACGTGGGAAAGAAGAGGTTAACTCCTTTATATTACCTCGATTTGTATTATCCATTATCCAATCGCTCATGTAATGAAGTCTTGATGAATAATCTCCCATATTTCCTCTTCTATATCTAATATTTTCAAGGTTATTTGCAAAATCTCTCCAAGATTGGCGTCCTGATAAGGTCGTTTTTGTTAGCGCAATAAGAGTTTCTACAAATGTAGTGCAATCAAGCTCATCAATATTAATTGTAAGGTATTCCTTATCTGCTTCTAAAGTATGTGCAACGTATGGGGTTCCCATAAGCTCTTTTGCAAAAAATATAGATAGTTTTTCTGCTTGCATTATTTTGCTTGACTTTCCCTTATGAAGAAGTGCGTTAATTTTTAAAGTGTCCTTGTCACAATGAAAACGCATTTGTTGTGGAGTGACAGCAAATGTTGACAAACTAAAGCAACATAGAATAAATGTATATATAATTTTCTTTATCATAAGGATTCGATTATTTAAGAGTACGAAGTTACAAAGTATTGTTTATGAATATGTCTTTTTCACTATTAAATGTTGTTATCTTTTCTCTATTTCAGTCATGCACGATTTTTTCACCTAAAATCCACATCTAAAGTTTAACACTTAATCAATGTCTCAGTCATCAAAATTACCCACATGTAATGTATCCAAATGTTAATGTTTGCATGCCTTCTACGCATAACATACTGTATGATAAACGCTAAATTATTTAAACTAATTTATACTGAAAAAACATTGAATATATATTTGGTGATTAAGAATGAAACACGTACCTTTGCACTCGCTTTACAAAACTAAACGCAGTGCAAAAGAGCACTATTGAGATTCTAATAAAATTTTAGAAGTTTAGTAAAAAAACTTTGGAAATAATTTGGCAGTTCAGAAAGTTCGCAATATCTTTGCAAGACTTTCACTTGCGGAAATCGAAGAAATGAAATTACCGCACGTATTTTTGCCGACTTAAATCAGCAACAGTAAAGTGAAAAAAGATCATTGAAATAATTGCAATAGACAAGTAATAGTAGTACAAGACAAGGAGAGCAAAGAGAGTCTCCGTTTTGTTCCACGAAGGTGAAAAAGCAACAATAAACAAAGCAAACGAAGGTCAGGACGGCAACTCGCAAGAGTTACCACTCAAACAATCGAAGCGTAACTGTACAAAGAACACGCAACTCTATTTTCGAATAGAGAAGCACAACTTCTAATCGCAAGAAAAGAAACAAGTACAATATACAACAATGAAGAGTTTGATCCTGGCTCAGGATGAACGCTAGCGACAGGCCTAACACATGCAAGTCGAGGGGCAGCGAGAGAGTAGCAATACTTTTGTCGGCGACCGGCGCACGGGTGAGTAACACGTATGCAATCTACCTATAGCAGGGGGATAATCGGAAGAAATTCCGTCTAATACCGCGTAACCTCGCAATTCCGCATGGGAAAGCGAGTAAAGAAGCAATTCGGCTATAGATGAGCATGCGGGACATTAGTTAGTTGGTGAGGTAACGGCCCACCAAGACTACGATGTTTAGGGGTTCTGAGAGGAAGGTCCCCCACACTGGTACTGAGACACGGACCAGACTCCTACGGGAGGCAGCAGTGAGGAATATTGGTCAATGGGCGCGAGCCTGAACCAGCCAAGTCGCGTGAGGGAAGACGGTTCTATGGATTGTAAACCTCTTTTGTCAGGGAGCAACGGGTGCTACGCGTAGCGCCATGAGAGTACCTGAAGAAAAAGCATCGGCTAACTCCGTGCCAGCAGCCGCGGTAATACGGAGGATGCGAGCGTTATCCGGATTTATTGGGTTTAAAGGGTGCGTAGGCGGGCTATCAAGTCAGCGGTAAAATTTCGGGGCTCAACCCCGACTCGCCGTTGAAACTGACAGTCTAGAGTGAGAGTGAGGTATTCGGAATGTGTAGTGTAGCGGTGAAATGCATAGATATTACGCAGAACTCCAATTGCGAAGGCAGAGTACCAACTCTTAACAGACGCTGAGGCACGAAAGTGTGGGTATCGAACAGGATTAGATACCCTGGTAGTCCACACAGTAAACGATGAATACTAATTGTTCGAGGGGAATGACCCTTGAGTGATACAGCGAAAGCGTTAAGTATTCCACCTGGGGAGTACGCCGGCAACGGTGAAACTCAAAGGAATTGACGGGGGCCCGCACAAGCGGAGGAACATGTGGTTTAATTCGATGATACGCGAGGAACCTTACCCGGGCTCAAACGACAGGAGACTATATAAGAAATTATATATCCAGCAATGGTTGCTGTCGAGGTGCTGCATGGTTGTCGTCAGCTCGTGCCGTGAGGTGTCGGCTTAAGTGCCATAACGAGCGCAACCCCTATTTTCAGTTGCTAACGAGTTAAGTCGAGGACTCTGGAGAGACTGCCGGCGCAAGCTGCGAGGAAGGCGGGGATGACGTCAAATCAGCACGGCCCTTACGTCCGGGGCGACACACGTGTTACA
>JAVWYO010000009.1:0-33877 GCA_036661515.1 Muribaculaceae bacterium
TGCGGACGGGACTCGAACCCGTGACCCCCTGCGTGACAGGCAGGTATTCTAACCAGCTGAACTACCGCACCATTTAGGACATTGTCAAATAGCTCTTTTGCTATTGCGAGTGCAAAGATAGTATTATTTTTATTTTTGCAAAAATTTTAGGGTGAAAAAGCGGAAATTTTTTACATAATGTGAATTCCGTGTAATAGACATTCCTTAATTTGCTCCTCTGGCCATATACTTGCCTGCACTTCACCCACGTGAGCTTTTTGAAGTAGGAACATGCAAAGGCGGCTTTGTCCGATACCCCCGCCAATGGAGCTTGGAAGTTCACCCGCGAGAAGAGCTTTGTGGAATTGGAATTTACTGCGTTCTTCGCAGTGTCTTAAAGATAATTGCATAGATAGAGCTTCTTTGTCAACCCGTATACCCATAGAAGATAGTTCAAAAGGGCATTGTAGGACTTGATTCCACAAGATTAGGTCTCCATTAAGTCCGTTGTATCCAGCTTCGTTTACTGTAATCCAGTCGTCGTAATCGGGAGCTCTACCATCGTGAGGTTCACCATTAGCGAGCTTGTTTCCTATTCCAATAATGAATATAGCGCCAAATTTTTTAGATGCTTCAGCTTCACGGCCTTTTGCATCGAGGTCGGGATACATTTTCAGTAGTTCTTCGGCATGAATGAATGTGATGCGCTTAGGAAGTACAGGTGTGATGTGAGGGAATCGTTCGTATATTAGCCATTCTGTTTCGCGAACTGCACAATATATTTTTTCAACTGTTAGTCGAAGATATTCGAGAGTGCGGTCAGAAGGGTTTATTGTTTGCTCCCAGTCCCATTGATCGACATATAAGGAATGAAGATTGTCAAGTTCTTCAGATGTGCGTATAGCGTTCATGTCGGTGTAAAGTCCGTATCCCGGAGCGATGCCGTAGGCTTCGAGTTTAGTTCTCTTCCATTTAGCGAGCGAGTGCACTACTTCTGCACGCTTGTTGTCCATATCAACAATGTTGAAGCTAACAGCGTGTTCCACGCCGTTAAGGTCATCGTTAAGCCCCGTGCCCGAAAGGACGAAAAGCGGAGCTGTCACACGGCGAAGATTAAGCGCTTTAGCGAGTCGTTCTTGAAAAGCGTCTTTAATAGTTTTAATAGCAACTTCGGTTGTCTCGGGTAGTAGTTTTTGCTTGTATTTTTTAGGAATAATCAGAGCCATAAAAAAGTTTTAATAATTTATTGATAGCGAGGCAAAGATAATACATATTTCTATAAATATGCAAATAAATGCGTCAAATTGCTTGAAAATAAAGTAAATTAACGTCATATAGTACTATGATTGGTTTGTTAGCATGAGTTGTGCTCTAAATTTGGGAATAGTGAAATAGTTTTAATTATTTAATTTAAAGTATAAATATAAAGAATATATTCGGAAAATTAATTTACAAGTCAAAAAAAGTGTATATATTTGGCTAAGCATAATTTGTAGAAAAACAATGCTAAACTAATGCCAATTACCAACTTAATAATTTAAATATGCACATGAAAAAATTAATTCTTGCAACACTTGTATTAACAAGTCAGTTTTGTTTTGGGCAAGGTATAGCAGTCCTCAGTAATGAGGCGATACCATTGCCAGCGAGTTTAGGAGCGAGCTATGCGCCATTGATAAGCCCCACAGGGGATTATATTCTTGTTACAAATAATGGAATGAAAGGATTAAAGATGTATGATTTTGCTACACAGCAGGTAACAACGGTTTGCGATGATGCAGGTGCTGGCTTTGAAGCAAAAATCTCGAATGATGGAAGAACAATAGTCTATCGCAGTAGAGAATATAAAGATAAGTTGCGTTATACCACATTAAAAAGTATTGATTTGCAAAATGGGAAGACGACAACAATCGTAAAAAAGTCGCGTAATCTTAATGGAATAGCTGCAGTAAACGGTACTGTTTATGGTGTAAATTCAGGGAAATTAAAGACCAAACGCATATCGGGGGACAAAGTAACAGCGCCAGCGATTGCAAGTATAATAGATGGTCAATTATATGTTACATATAAAGGAGATACGAAGCAAATTTCGCCAGCTGGGACATCGGTAAGTTATATATGGCAATCAATATCTCCAAAAGGAGACAAGGTGCTATATACAGTAATGGAGCGTGCAAAAACATATATATGCAATCTTGACGGTTCTAATCCAGTATTACTTGGAGAATTAAGTGCGCCAACATGGATGGGCAATGATTGGGTAGTAGGAATGCTTGATCAAGATAATGGAGAGGTTGTAACATCTTCATCAATCGTAGCGGTAAAAGCAGATGGCACAAGTCGTACTATATTAACCGATAAGTCGGAAATATGTATGTATCCCACAGCATCACTTGATGCAAAGAAAGTTGTATATAATACAGCATCGGGTAAGGTGTTTTTAATGAATGTAAAAACTAAATAATCGATAGCTATGAAAATAAATAAATTACTACTTGCTTTCGTTGGAATGTCAATGACCTTTTCAGTAGCAATGGCAACCACCAACTTGAAAGATGCTCGAATCTATATAAATCCAGGTCATGGAGGTTGGACTGCCAATGATCGACCAATGGCAACCATCAATCATGTGCAAATGGATACGACAGGTTTTTTTGAGACCAATACAAATTTAAGGAAAGGTCTTGATACGTATCATAATCTAAAAGATGCTGGAGTAGCGTTTATAAAGTTATCTCGAAACTCAAATGGGTGGGTTAGTTCAGATGATTCGCATCCAACAGATAATGATAAGGTAACAGATGAAACGGTACAAATCATAAAACTTTCGGCAATAAGTGCCGATGTAGAGGCAAATAATATTGATTATTTTCTTTCGATTCACAGTAATGCTGCGACAGAAGGGAATTCTACAAATTATCCATTAATTCTTTATCGCGGAACAGATGATGCCGTAGGAAATGGATTGGTAGAGGCAAAGAATATGGGAATCGCAGCCTGGCCATATATAAATTCTAATGAAGTGTCCTTTAAAAGTTTTTATCAGAATCCAGGTGATGTGAATGTAAGAGGCGATATGACATTTATGGGAGGTTCCTCTACAACAATGGGTTATACGGGTTATTATGGAGTTCTTCGACATGGAGCAGATGGCTTCTTAAGTGAAGGTTGCTTCCATACCTATCACCCAGAGCGTCATCGCCTATTGAATGTGGATTACACGATGCAAGAAGGAGAGCGTTATGCGCGTGCAATTAGAGCTTGGTTTGGCGATAAAGGAAAGGTAACAGGAGATATTATGGGTAGTGTAAAAGATAAATCAAAATCTCTTGAACATAATCTATATAAATATAAAGCAAATTCAATAGATTCTTACTATCCGCTAAATGAGGTAAGCGTCGTTCTTAAAGATGCCACAGGGAAAGAACTTGGTAAATATACGACAGATAAGGAGTATAACGGAATATTTGTATTTAAGGATTTAAAGCCTGGAAAATATACACTTGATTATACTGGAATCACAGGCTTTTGGCCATTTACAGAGGAAATTGAGGTAGTTGCAAATGAAACCGCATTTACAAATGCCCGTATAACCCCTACAACAGAACCAGAACCTACAGAAGACGTTGAAGTAGCAGAAGTAGGATATTACAAGCACCCAAAACAAGATGGAGATATTGCTACAGGTAGCAGTTATGTAATGGCAAAAAGTGGGACAGATGTCACGATTGAAGTTCTTAAAGACTTAACCGTACGTCGTTCAATATTACGAGATGGTAAACTTTATGTGCTTGCAGTTAATGCCGATAAAGCGCCAAAATTAGTTGTTATAAATCCTACCGACGGTTCTCTAATTAAAGAAATGAGTACAACAGGTATTGTAACCGAAGGATATAAAGGTAAGAAATATCCATACGTACTTTCAGACATTGCATTTACTAATGATGGCGTTCTTATAGGGGCAAACTCAACAGTAATAGGAAAGCCTAATAATTCATATCAGACTGGAGACTTTTATATGTATTCGTGGAAGGCAGAAGGGACAACAGCACTTGAAGATGCTATTCCTACGATATTACATCAATTGCCAACCAATGTTGTTGAAAGTTTAGCTCCAGCAGGAAATAACAATTCCAATTTAATGAGTAATTCTATAGCCATTGATGGTGATTTTAATAATTTTACTTTCTTCTTTGATTCGCACGCTGGTAATGGTTGGAATACCGATTATGGAATGCGATATTGTAACTGGACAATAAAAGATGGTAAAGTAACAAACACACAGTGGAATGATGCTAATCCAGCATATAATGAGTCATTATTTGGAGAAGATGCTCGCATAACCCTTTCGCCATTGGCAATTAACAGAGTAATGGTTGATGGTTCTAAAATACCAGCAAAGGAAATGGAAATAGATATGCTTGGCACATTAACGAAAGATTTACCCGACTTGAAAGATGAAAAAGTGACGTTAGAATCTTATGGCTCTAATTATATTCGTTATGCAGAGAGTGTGTTAATGACAGCTCCAATATGTAAATTGAATGGAGGAAAATATGACTATTCAATAAATCTATATGACATAACAGGAGGTCTTGATAAAGCAAAATTATTAAATGAATCAGAGGTGCTTTGCACGAAAGATGCAATAGTTCCTATGTGGGCAAATGCCGTTGTAGATAATGCCGACATAAGTGAGTATTTGATGGTTGGAAATCAAGTTTTCACATATACCACAAAGGGACAAACGCAATCTGTTTCACCAGCTCGTATCTTTGCTTATAACTTGAAACAAGAAGTATCAGGCGAAAATTATACGATTACATTTACTCTTAATGAAACTCCAACATCAGCTACAGTGGTGTTGACCGATGTGTCAACAGGAGCAGAGGTTCTAAGAACGCCAGTCTCTTCACCAGTAAAAGGCGTTAATAGCGTAGTTATAAATAAGGCCGATTTTGCAGGTGAAAATGTAATATGCAATTGGGGTATAGAGGCAACAGCAGCAAATGTAACTCGATTTACTAAACTTTCAAATGACGACAATCAATTTAAGTTTTATGCACCTTTTGGTGTCAGTATTGATAAGTCAACAGAAAGTGATTATTTTGGGCGTATCTATGTAACTAATACTCTTTCTGGAGAAGCATCAGGACGTAAGACAGATGTAGGAATCTATGCTTTAGGGAGTGACTTTAGTGATATAACATCACAAAAAGATGTAGCTCATAATGGCGGTATTTCATGGACAGGAGTTGCAGGAGAAGGACCACGTAAACTTACTGTTGCAGCAGATGGTCGTATATTTATCTGTGACCAGAGTATAAAGAATTCGGGTATTTACTATATGAATCCTAAAGATTTCAGTGCTACGTCTATATTTACAGGAGCTACACGTGATGCAGCAGGTAAATTGACAATAGGAGGCACTTATGTTGGCGGTGTTATCAATTCTCTTGGAATAAGAGGTACGGGAGCTAATACTCAACTTTATGCAGTAGATGCAACAGCATCTGGTGCTCCATGGAAAAAATTTGTAAATATATATAATATAGGCGATGCCACAACTTGGACAGTTGCTCCTAATTATTCTAAAGCAAATAGTAGCTATATAGGAAATGCCAATAATAGTATTCAACCAGTATCAACAGGATTCTGGGCAGGTCAATTTAGAGGAGAGACATCAAACTCGTCAGCAAATCCATGTTTATTCTTCTATAGTGATAGCCATGGAGATGCGGTGTGGGATTCAGCAACACCTCCAATCATTACAGGCGGTTCAAAAAATGGAGCAATGGCAGTAAAAGAGAATGAAAAACTTATTGCTTTAAGTACTAATGGTGGAGTATCTGTGTATTCATATAAATTAGATAAAAAGAATATTCCTACAGTTACTGAAAAATTTAGTACAACACTTGAGGGACAAGGTGATTATTCTAATGACTTTGAATTTGACTATGCTGGAAACTTGTATGCAGTGTCAAATGTAGGAGAACGTTTAGGAGTGTGGTCAATACCTACTACACATAACAGCTGCTTAACACCAGCAAAAAAATCAATGGTTATAAGTGTTGGAACTTCTGGAGTAGAAGATGTAGAGGATAATGCAGATGGAAAGATTATTATTACTCCTAATCCAGCTAATGACGTAGTTAAGGTTATTTCTCCAAAGGCAATAAATAGAGTAAATATATTTGCTGTTTCTTCAGGAGCAATGGTAAATATGATTGAAAATGTTGATGCTAATGAGGTTACAATTGATGTTTCGAATCTTGCATCAGGCGTATATCTTGTGAAAGTTGACGATGCGTCGGCAGTGAAAATGATTAAGAAATAATCATTACATATATCTTATATTTAAAAGCTACATCTCGTTGTTGAGATGTAGCTTTTTTTTGAAATTTTTTACTGAAAAATTTGGTGGGAATAAAAATATGATTACATTTGCAGTGTACTAAGATACTAATACACTAAGACTATAACATTATGGTGGAAATAAACAATCTGTCGTTTGGCTATAAGAAATCAAAGGAAAGTGTTTTGCAAGACTTTTCTCTTACTTTTGAAAAAGGTAAAATTTATGGGCTATTAGGGAAAAATGGAGTTGGTAAATCTACTTTGCTCTATTTAATGGCTGGATTATTGACTCCTCAAAAAGGGAATGTAATATTTCATGAAGAAGATGTGAGGAATCGACTTCCTATAACATTAAATGATATGTTTATCATACCTGAGGAGTTTAACCTACCTAATGTGTCGCTTAGTAAATACATTGAGCTTAATGGTGTGTTTTATCCACGTTTTAGTAAAGCTGACATGATTAAGCATCTATCACAATTTGAAATGGCTTTTGATATTAATTTAGGCGCATTATCAATGGGTCAGAAGAAGAAGGTATTTATGAGCTTTGCTCTTGCTACTAATACTTCGCTATTAATGATGGATGAGCCTACTAATGGGTTGGATATTCCTGGAAAGAGCCAATTTCGTAAATTAATAGCTTCGGGAATGAGTGATGAGCGTACTATTATTATTTCGACACACCAAGTTAGAGATATTGATAAGGCTCTTGACCATGTTATAATAATGAATGATAGTAAGGTTCTTTTTAATGAAAGTGTGATTGATATATGTCAAAAGTTACTATTTAAGGAGAGTAATAATAATTCTACGTCATTAGATGTTATCTATTCTTTACCATCACTACAAGGTAAAAGCTTAATGTTACTTAATGCAGGCGATGAGGAATCGGATATTAATTTAGAGCTATTATTTGGTGCTGTATTAGAAAATGCTGAGAAATTGAATAATATATTTCATTCACAAATTAAAGGATAAGATATTATGAAAAACGATTTTTTTAATTCGTCGAGGTTCTGTAAAGTTGTAAAGAAAGACTTTTTTGAGAATTATAAGATAAATATATTGCGATTTTTAGTGATGTATGGGACTTTTACAATAATATTTCTTTGGAGGTCCTATTGGGAGTATAAGTTTTTAAGATTTGAAAATTGCGACGATGTAGATCCTCTTTGGTGTTCTATTAGTCCTGTTTTTTGTTTGCTTATTTTGCTTTTTGGGTGTTTATATTCCTCTTTAATGCTGGATCAGATGAAGACAAAAACAAAGAGGATTTCATTGTTGATGAATCCAAGTACTGTGTTTGAAAAATATTTTTCACGCTGGTTTATGGCGGTAGTTGTATATTTAATTGTATTTTTAGTTGCATTTGAATTAGCCGATCTCACGCGAGTGGCCGTATATACAATTGCTTATCCTCATTATAAATTTATACTACCTTTTAATGTAATAGATATATTTGATGTATTTTCGGGCAATAATGATGGTGGGAAAATATTATTGCTTGTTTCATGCTATTTTGTTATTCAATCATTCTTTGTTTTAGGAAGTACAATATGGAATAAGAATGTGTTTGTCAAGACTTTTGTTGCGGGGACAATCATGGTATTTATGTATTCATTTATATCGTTAACGTTGGTTTCTAATCTTTGGGAGGGTATATCTTTTTCAGAATTTAGATGGGTAACAGAAACTCATCTTAGGAATTGTATGTCGGGTCTATTTATTAGTGTCACTATCTTTAATTGGGTGATGGGGTATTTTAGATTTAGGGAGGCTGAAATTATTCATAGAAATTAAATAATAAAGTGAACTTTAAAGAGAATAAAGCTATCTATCTTCAGATAGCAGATCGCTTAAGCGATGAGGTACTATTTGGTCATTATCAGGAAGATGAGCGAATCCCCTCTGTGCGAGAATATGCAATCGAAGTAGAGGTAAATGCAAATACGGTGATGCGAGCCTATGAGTTTCTTCAAACACAAGGAGTTATTTACAATAAGCGAGGGATTGGTTTTTATGTTTCACAAGGAGCAGAAAAGCTAATACGAGAATGCCGTAAAGAAACTTTTTTGAAACAAGAAATTGAATATTTTTTTCGACAATTACATACACTTGAAATATCGGAAATAGAATTATCGGATATGTATAAAGAATATTGCAAAAACAAAACAAAATAAACAGATTATGAAAAGGACAACATATATAATTTTAGGGACATTTATAGGAGGATTAGTTATCATGATTATGATAATAATAGTTGCGTCGCTTTTTGGGAATAAAGATGTAGATGATAATTATATAAAAATCGGAGGCGTGAATGAAACAATAAAATTGCAACCCTGCAAAGTTATAAAATTCAATTTTGATAAAATATCGTCGCCTTATTATGCTAATATCTCCTTAAATGTAGATTCGGCTAAGGCTGATAAAAGTAGTTTTTCAATTCCAGCTGATTTGAAAGAGCATTTGACCTTTAAAATTGACAAAGACACCTTGAACATTTTATTTAATTTCATGGCGAAAGACAATAGAGCCGAAATGGAGCGATTTGTATTTGTTGATTCTACTATGTTACAATTATCGATAGCCAAGTCGGTACATACTGTAATAAATAAAATTGATGGATTTGATGTTGCCTTTAAAAATTTAAGGCGAGATTCTCTTTCCTTCAATGTCGAAAACTATGCGACTATTGAAAATTGCAATATTTCATCACTTAATGCGTCGGCAAGAAGTCTAAACATAAAAAGTGGTAGTATAAAGGACTTATATCTTGATTGTGATTATGTACGTAAGTGGGAAATAAATGCTAAAAAAATCATTGTTGATGTGGCTCATTTATGTGGTTCTAATCGTTATTTTGTTGATATGAGTGGCGTAAATGAGATATTATGGACACCGAAAACGGAGGGCGGAAATTTAGTGTTTGAGGATAATGAATCTGTGAAAATAACAAGAACTAAATAATTAACTGAAGTGAGAAATAAAATTTTATTAGGATTGTCCTTAATCCTTGTGACGATTAGTGCTATGGCGCAAAGTGGCAATACACAAACATTTATGCTCAAAGGTGTTTTATTTAACGACACTACGAAAGAGAGAGAACCTTATGCTACTATCAAAGTAACGCACAAAGCGACTCCCGAAAAGAGTGTAAAAGTATTTGTGAGTGACATTAATGGAAAGTTCCAAGAAAAAATTATTGGGACAGGTGATTTTATCTTTACGGCTACATCGATAGGAAAAGAGCCTCTTATTAAACCCTTTAGCGTCAAGGCAAATGAAAATATAATAGACTTGGGAGCTCTTTATATAAAAAATGCCACAAATCAACTTCAAGAGGTTGAGGTGAAAGCGCAAAAATTATTGGTGAAAGCCGACATTGATAAGATTCAATATAATGTTGAAGATGATCCTGATTCTAAAATAAACACAGTGCTTGAGATGCTTCGTAAGGTGCCACTTGTAACTGTTGATGGCGAGGACAAAATAACGGTGAATGGGAGTAGTAATTTTAAGATACAGATAAATGGGAAGCCTAATAATATGATGACAAAGAATCCGTCAGATGTACTTAAAAGCATGCCAGCTAACAGCATAAAACGCATAGAGGTTATTACCGACCCAGGTGTCAAAGAAGATGGCGAAGGCGTTGGAGGAATTTTAAATATTATTACTACACAAAAGAGTAATATGGAGGGCTATTCACTAACAATTTCAGGCAATGGAGGAAATAATGGAGCGGGTGGCGGCGTTTTTGGAATGGTGAGTAAAGGTAAATTTACTATGAGTGCTCGATATAATTATAGATATAATACCCAGCCTGAAACTAAGACTTGGAGTAGCCAAAAGACGACAGGTAATATCACAGATAAATCCTATGACTTGGACTCTAAAGGAAAGATAAAATATGATAATAACTTTCAGTGGGGAAATCTTGAGGCAAGTTATGAAATAGACACACTCCGTCTTATAACAATGTCGTTTGGTTTATGGGGCGGTAATCGTAATGTGAATAATTCTTTACGAAATAGTGCATTCAAGCCTATGTTGGTTCCACAGGAGCCATTATATAGCTATAATCAGAATTCACATAACAAATTTTCATGGTCTTCAATTGATGGAAGTATAGATTATCAGCGATTATTTTCAGTGAAAGAGCGCATGCTTACATTTTCCTATAAGGTAAATACTAATCCACAAAGTTCAGATGCCTATTCAATATATGATATTGATAATACATATACTACTGACTGGGAAGAGTACTTGAAAAGTTTGAAAAATCAACATAACAATGGTACAGAAAGTACGATAGAAAACACATTTCAAGTTGATTATACAACGCCAATCAAGAAGATTCATTCAATAGAAGTTGGTGCTAAATATATTCTTAGGAATAATACTTCAGAAAATAATCGATATCTAAGTAATGAACAATCGGAGTATATATTTGATGCTACAAATAGTATGAATTACAAGCATCTTAATAACATCTTTGGAGCTTATGCAGGATATTCTTTTAAATTAAAAAAATTCATGGGAAAAGCCGGATTACGCTATGAATATACATCGCAAGATGTAACATATAAACTTGGACGAGGAGACGATTTCAAGACCTCTTTTAATGATTTCCTTCCTGCTGTGACGGTAGGGTGGAAGATAACGCAACTTTCGACATTGAAAGTTGGTTATAATATGCGTATTCAGCGACCAGGAATTTGGTATTTAAATCCATATTTAAATAATGACAATCCTACAAATTTAAGTCAAGGCAATCCGAACCTAAAGAGTGAGAAAAATCACAACATAAATCTCACATATAGTAATTTTACTGAAAAATTCAATATTAATCTCTCTGCACGATATTCATTTACAGATAATGGGATTCAACAAGTAACGACTTTGAAAAATGATAATGATATTTCAGGCGTGCCCATACCCACAGGGAAAGATGTGTTATACTCAACTTATGATAACTCGGGACAAAATAAATATGTGAATTTAAATGCTTATGTCAACTGGAATGCTTCAAAAGATACCCGAGTATATTTAAATTTAGATGGAGGATATTGTAATTTGCGAGGTTCTAATAACCAAAAGAATGAAGGATGGAGCTTGTCGGCTTATGGAGGTGCTCAGCAGTCATTTAAACATGATTGGCAGGTGAGTATAAATGTGTATGGTCGCACAAAAAGTGTTTCATTACAGAATGATTATTGTGGTTTTGTATCTTACAGTTTAAATATCAATAAATCATTCTTAGATAAGAAATTGACTATTTCTCTATCGGCATCGGATTTCTTTAATGATAAATTTGATTTTAAAGAGACTAATTGGGGTGATGGGTTTTATCAAAATAATGTTTCACAAATTTCGCGTATGAGATTTCGTGTCAGTGTAAGTTATAGATTAGGAGAATTAAAGGCGGCGGTAAAGAAAGTTGCTCGTTCTATTCAAAACGATGATGTGAAAAGTGGAGAATCTAAATCGAGTGATGTGAAATAAAAAAAAGATTGTTTTTTGAATTATATTGGGAAAAAGAGGCTACTCAAAATTGCATTTGGTAGCCTCTTTTTAAATTATTCATGAAATTTACTTTTCACGCATAAATATGTTTATAGGAGTTCCAGAGAAGTCCCAATTTTCACGTATCTTGTTTTCGAGATATCGACGATATGGTTCTTTAACCCATTGAGGTAGATTGCAGAAGAAAATAAAGGTAGGGACGTGTGAGCCTTTAAGCATTGTGATGTATTTAATTTTCACATATTTGCCTTTGTTTGCAGGAGGAGGATATGCAGCAATTACTTCTTGCATCACGGTGTTTAGCTTAGCCGTTGGTATAACTCTTGCTCTATTTTTATAAACGTCGGTAGCCTTCTCAAGAACCTTTAGGATACGTTGTTTTGTCAGAGCTGAGCCAAATATTATAGGGAAGTCGACAAATGGCGCGAAACGTTCTCTAATTGCATTTTCGTAAGTTTTAATTGCAATGTCGCTTTTGTCTTGCACGAGATCCCACTTGTTTACGCAAACGACGAGACCTTTACTATTTTTCTGAATTAACGAGAAAATATTAGAATCTTGGCTTTCAATACCACGAGTGGCATCAACCATAAGAATACATACATCGGCACCTTCGATAGTTCTAATACTACGAATAACAGAGTAATATTCAATATCTTCGTTCACCTTTGTTTTCTTACGGATGCCGGCGGTATCAACGAGGTAGAAGTCGAACCCAAACTTGTTGTATCGTGTGAAAATACTGTCACGAGTAGTTCCTGCAATTTCGGTAACAATGTTTCGTTCTTCGCCAATAAAAGCGTTTATGATAGATGATTTACCCGAATTTGGTCGTCCAACGATTGCGAAACGAGGAATTTCTTCGAGAGTTTCTTCGGCTTCTTCTTTTTCGGGCATCACTTCAACAATCTTGTCGAGTAAATCACCCGTACCCGAACCACTTATTGCGGATATAGAGAAAGGGTCGCCGAGTCCTAAAGAATAGAATTCGGCTGCGTTGTATAACCAGTCGTTAGTGTCGGCTTTGTTAGAAACGAGGACGACAGGTTTTTTAGATTTTCGAAGAATTTGAGCGACATGATCGTCGAGGTCAGTTACACCGTTTTTGACATCAACAATGAAAAGAATAACGTCGGCTTCGTCAATAGCAATGCTAACTTGCTTATTGATTTCTTCTTCAAAAATATCCTCGGAGTTAACTACCCAACCGCCAGTGTCTACTATTGAGAATTCCTTTCCCCCCCACTCTACTTTGCCATATTGCCTGTCGCGCGTGGTTCCAGAAGTGTCGTCAACAATTGCAGTGCGGGACTCAGTCAATCGATTAAAAAGGGTTGACTTGCCCACGTTTGGGCGTCCTACTATTGCTATTAATTTACCCATATAATGTATTTGCTTATAATTTAGCTATGTAAAAGAAATTTGTAAATATATTTATTTTATTCGATGTATCCAAAAGCGCGCAATTTGTTTTCGCGATTACGCCAATCTTTTTCAACTTTTACGAATATTTCAAGGAAAACTCTTTTGTCAAAGAATTTTTCGATGTCTTTTCGAGCGTCAGTCCCAATTCTTTTGAGCATGAGCCCGCCTTTACCTATAATAATGCCTTTTTGGCTATCCCTTTCCACATATATAACCGCCATGATGTGTAATGAAGCCTCTTTTTCTTCAAATTGTTCTACGATAACTTCGGTAGCATAAGGTACCTCTTGATCGTAGTTTAGAAGTATTTTTTCACGAATAATTTCAGTGACAAAGAATCTTGCAGGTTTGTCGGTAAGAGCATCTTTACCAAAGAAAGGAGGAGAGTCGGGAAGCAATTCAATTATGCGAGTCATAAGACTATTTACATTGAATTTTTCTTTAGCCGAAGTAGGGAATATTTCAGCTTTAGGAAGCGTTTCTTTCCATTTAGCAACCACGTTTTCTAACTCTTGTTGTCCTTTAAGGAGGTCTATTTTATTTATAACGAGTAAAACCGGAATAGGTTCCTTTGCAACTTTATCGAGAAATTCTTTATTTTTTTTAGTGTCTTCAACGACATCAGTAACGTAAATTAAGATGTCGGCATCAGAAAGCGCGCCTTCGGAGAAGTTTAGCATACTTTCTTGTAGCTTGTATTTAGGCGCAAGCACGCCAGGAGTGTCGGAAAAAACGATTTGGTAGTCATCAGTATTCAAGATACCCATTATGCGGTGACGCGTAGTTTGAGCTTTCGACGTTATAATAGAGATGCGTTCGCCTACCAATTCATTCATTAATGTTGATTTTCCAACATTAGGATTTCCAACGATGTTTACAAAGCCAGCTTTATGTTGCATAGTTTATGCTTATTATTGGTTATTAATTGATATATAAACAAAAAAAGCATCATAAAGATGCATTTCTTGTTAGAGTTTTATCTTGAATGAAGATAGTCGGTGTCTATTAGCAACCCCATACTATGTACATTGCACCCCATGTAAACCCAGCACCAAATGCTGTGAGAACGAGTTTGTCGCCTTTCTTTAGTTTATCTTTGTATTCGTCAATGCAAAGAGGAATAGAAGCTGCGCTTGTGTTTCCGTAATGCTCAATGTTTACAAGGACTTTTTTAGGATCTATACCAACGCGCGAGCCAACGGCTTCAATTATTCTGAGATTAGCTTGATGAGGAATAAACCAATCGACAGAATCGGTAGAAAGGTTGTTGCGAGCTATCACTTCAAGAGTAGAGCCAAGCATATTTGTCACTGCGTGACGATATACCACTCTTCCATCTTGATGGAGGTAATGCTCATGAGCGTCAATAGATTCGTGAGTAGCAGGATAAGTTGCTCCACCACCCTTCATGATTAAATGAGGAAGACCTTCGCCATTGATGTGGAATACGCTATCTATTATGCCTAAATTCTCTTCAGTAGGTTCGAGTAGGACACAACCAGCTGCGTCTCCAAAAAGAGGGCAAGTTGATCTGTCGGTGTAATCGGTCATGCTCGACATTTTTTCGGCGGCCACAACAATTACTTTTTTATAAATACCGCTTTTGATATAAGATGCTCCAGCTTGTAGAGCAACAAGGAATCCAGCGCAAGCCGCTTGAATATCGAAAGCATAAGCGTTTTTAAGTCCACATTTATGTGAAATAATAGATGCCGTAGACGGGAATCGGAAGTCGGGATTAGAAGTCGCGCAAATAACTAATTCAATCTCATCGGGATTTACTTTTGTAGATTTTAGGAGATTGTTAATAGCCTTATAACCGAGTTCAGAAGACCCAGCGCAAGGCTCTTTAAGAATGCGACGTTCTTTAATACCTACACGAGTAGTTATCCATTCATCATTTGTTTCAACCAAGCGAGATAATTCTTCGTTGGTAAGACGGTCGTCGGGAACAAATGAAGCAATACCACTAATTTTTGCGTTTAGCATTATTATCTTTGTGTAATGTGAATTAATTAAAAAATGCGGAGGGTGTTACAATAAAACAATGTTTCCGTTTGCAACAGCCTCAGCTATTTGTAGCTTTAAACAGCCGCAGCCTTTTCGATAGCTATTTTACCGCGATAGTAACCACATTCACCACATACAGTGTGATATACGTGCCATGCGCCACAATTAGGGCAAAGAGCTAATGTTGGAGCTACTGCTTTATCGTGAGTTCTTCTCTTTGCTGTTCTTGATTTTGATTGTTTGTGCTTAGGATGTGCCATTTTTATGTATAATTTTAATTGTTATCTTTTAAATCTTTAAGAGCGTCCCAACGAGGGTCGTTAGTTACAGATTCGTCATTTTCTAAATTGTTTTCTTCAAACGTCTCCGATTCATCAAAGTCGATGTTTTCTTCAGATTCGTCGTCATCATCGCTACTCTTAGCGACGTGTTTTTTTAAGAATGTGTTCATGCCTTTATTGCACTTTCCAGCTTGGTGTACGTGCTTTAAAGGGATTGTAAGAATCACCGAATCGTAAATCATATAAGCTACGTTAAGGAAATTCTCAGTTTCTGGAATAATCAGAACGTCGTCGTTCTCGTCGGAGTATTCCTCTCCGTATTTAACTGTCAAATGATATATTGTATCCACTTCGTGCTCCATAGCGTCGAGGCAACGGTCGCAGGGGATAGATATAACACCTTTGATGTTGAAATTCAGGTCATAAGCATCGTCAACATGTTTGACAGTTAACGTTACAGTAACGTCACTTTTCAGCACATCGGCGCTCTCCATATCTCTGAAAAACTCAGTTCCTAAATTATACTCAAATTGTTGAGTCTCATTAGGCATACCCTTAAGAGGTAGTTTAAAAGCAATAAATTTCCCCAAAATATATTTTTAGTTAAATCGCCACAAAGGTATAAACATTCTGATTAATAATCAACCATTTCCCTCCATTTTTCTATTATAAGGCATCATTTATGTATGTTTTTCAAGTTTTTTAAATGAATTATGCTTTAAAACGAGTAGAAAAGGAATATTTATATAGCTAAACTTTAGGCAATTCGATGCGAAAAGTCGTTCCGTTATCAATTTCGGACTCTTTGACATATATTTTACCGTTGTGATATTCTTCAATAATTCTTTTCACGAGAGTTAGTCCAAGTCCCCAGCCACGTTTTTTCGTAGTAAAACCTGGATTGAAAACTGTTTTAAAGTTTTTGTGAGCAATTCCCTTACCCGTATCCGTGATGTCAATAAAAACTTTTTGTTTTTCGGTAGTTACATATACATCTATTTTTCCGACACCTTGCATTGCATCAACAGCGTTCTTTGTTATATTTTCCATAACCCATTCAAAAAGAGATAGGCAAAGCATAGTTCCTGTTTCGTCTTTAGGGAGATGCAGAGTGAGTTCTATTCTATCAGAAATGCGCGATTTCATATATCCCAAACTTTCGCTTATTGCCTCGTTTATGTATGCAAGTTCCATTTCGGGTTTTGAGCCTATTTTAGAGAATCGGTCGGCTATTACCGAAAGCCGATGCACATCTTTGTCCATGTCGGAAACTATTTCTTTTTCAACACCGCTCATTTCAAGCATTTGCATCCAAGCCATAAGCGATGAAATAGGAGTTCCGAGCTGATGAGCCGTTTCTTTAGATAATCCCACCCACACTTTATTTTGCTCTGCTTTCTTTGCGCTTGCGACGGCAAAATATACGATTATTATGAATACGAGCATTACAGCGAGCTGAATATAAGGGTAATATGCGAGTTTTTTTAGGATAGTTGAGTCTTCGTAGTAAAGGCATTGATTGTTTTTCCCGTCAATATTAATTAATATTTTATTATGAGAGCCTTTAAGTGCAGATAGTTTATTATTAAGGAACGCTTCATTGATAGGTGAAATGGAATAAGGACTAAGGCTATCGATTGGTTCGGGCATTATAAAATTTCGATGAAGAAGTATATTATCTTTGTCGTCAACGAGCAATACTGGGATATTGTGGTTTCCCTCGATAATAGATAGTAGAAAGTCGATATTTGTTCCACTTCCAAAACTTTGAATAGGGTTTCCAAGAGTGTCGGTAGAGGCATTATTATTCATTCCACCTGTGGCTATTTCCTTAGTGGCGTTAGCCCATATCTCCATTCTGTCGCGTTCTTGTGCTGATAAATCTTTGACAAGATTATTAGATATTCTAAGAAATAAGGCGGCAACGATGAATGACACTACAAAGAATATCAATTTCCATATACGTCTTTTATCATAAATATTACTTATCATAACACAAAGATATTTAATAAATAACGTTGTTATTTGTGTGATATTGCAATAATATCGTTTTGAATCCAGCGAGCAACGCTATCATCATTATTTGTTCCAATAATTTCATTGGCATATTCTCGTACCTCGTCGACGGCATTGCTCATTGCCACAGCGTGGTCAGCGATTTTCATCATCGGAATATCATTAAGATTGTCGCCAAATACCACTATCCTGTTTGCATTTACTTCTTTGGCAAGTTTTTTGATAGCAGTAGCCTTTGATGTACCCTCGCCATATATTTCTAAGAGCCCCGTTTCCTCGCCAAAGATGTCGTGATAGCATATTGCTTCGCACCCAGCAATCTCATTACATAATTGCTCGTATAGATTGTAAAGTTTGGGATAATCGTCGATAGCAAACATTAGCATTGCATCATCGTCATTATATTTATCTTGTAAGATAAAATGCTTGAAAGGAGAGTTACAACGTTCATTTACAAATAGTTGTTCGCGCTCACTCATTGCTTTGGAGTGATAGGCATCGAGCATATTACCATTGCGCATATAAATGAATGGATTAACATTGTGCTTATCACAAAGCGAATGAATCTTTGCGACCGTATCGGCATGTAAAATGCTAACATGGTGGTAATTATTATCTTTTTTACTCCACATTGCTGCACCAGTCATTACTATTGCAGGGAGTGATAGATGCACATCGTTAAGCTTTGGGATTGCCGTTGCTGGAGTGCGAGCCGTAGCGATAGTAAACATTATATTTTCATCATCAATCAAGTGATTGAGAATCTCCGCAGTGCGTTTTGATACCTCAGATTTGCTATTGAGCAAGGTACCATCAAGGTCAGTTACATAAAGAGTGCGTTTATCTTCGTTATTGTTATTGTGGGTCATTTTATAAGAGTAATATTATTCTTCTTCAATAAATTTTGTTCCTCGTCGCACATCTATTGTATATTCTAATGGAGCCACTTTATTAACAATTACAGAATCAAATCCAGCTTCATTAAGCTTTTCAAGAGTTAATAGTTCATATGGTTCTAATTTGAGTACTTTGCGTAAAATCCAATTACCTAAGTCTTTATTTGGGTTAGACATTAATCCTTTCCGCCCTACTTGACACATCTTTGCTTTCAAAACAGTTTTACCGTCAGGAAGAGAAAGATTAAAATCTTGATCACGCGGAGGGAAGAAATTGGGATATATATTATTAATTTTATTTGGGACTGGAATATAAACCTCATTCATGTGCCGTTTTCTACCTTTTGCATTCCATTGGTTTAATCCTGCACTTGATTGTACATTGTTATCTCTCAATGAAAATAGTGGAAGTATTACGAAATCAATACCAAGTATTTTTTCTGTTACAGATTGACTTTCATGTATTCCTGAGATTAGTTGTTCTAATATAGCATAAGGATCATTAATTATTTCAATAGGTATTATTTTATTTTTGGCAGGTACAATGAATTTTTTCAGCAATACGGACTTACTATAATTAAAAGTATATTCATTAATTCCATCAGAAAATTTGAGTGATTTGTTATTATCAAAGACTTTAGTGATTTGATTTTCGTTAATAAACTCGTATGGAGTATCAAAAATACAAACACTTCTGTTCATTCTACCTATAATATGGTAAATAGAATCAGTTATATCGTATAAATCATTTGCAACTTGCATTCGTTTATTCCTATATACAGCAAGTTTTTTGGCAAGTTCTATACCTGAATATTGCTTTAACTCTCTTGATAAAGAATTAAACTCGGCAATTTTCTCTGTTGATTGATCATTTTTTATTTGAAAAGTTTTAATTCCTATTCCTAAATTTTCAATTTTTGCGTCATATGCCGTGTCTGTTCTTGATAGATTATCGGCATTACAATATTTGCAAAATAAATTCTCTGTTACTCTATAATGAATGAATGGTATTTCTGTTTCAGCAAATAAATTAGAAAGACGCCCCATAAGAGTAAGCATCTGTATATATTTTTCATTATTCTGCCATTTCTCAATAAAATCATTCATAATATATCAATAATATTTTGAGCTATGCGTTGTATTAAAGGAACCGTTACTGAATTACCAGCCTGCTGATAACATTTACTTTGTGCTATTGGTGCAAATTTATATTCTGGTGGATATCCTTGAAAATTAAGACATTCCTTAGGCGTAAATTTGCGAATACCATTAATTGTTAATATTAATGGCACATTATGGCCTCCTGTTCCCATGTTAGCGGTAAGGGTTGGGCATACGTTTGATTGATTTTCTCGCACATAATGTCGTCTCCATTGATATACAGTATCATGGCTTTTCATACATTCTGACAATATTGGATAATATCGTTGTGTTTCTCTATAAAAATACTGTTCATCTGTGACAGAATTGTCAATACAATCATGAATATTCTTTTTTAAAGGAATTTCGCTTGGAAAAACGAAGCTGTCATAAGATTTAACTTGTTTTGGGTCAAAACCAACAATGAATAAACGCTCTCTATTTTGTGGAATGTCTGCGTATTCCATTGAATTCATTACTTTGGTGAATACCTTGTATCCTAAATCTTCCAGAGTGCTAATTATTATTTTAAAAGTTTTACCTTTATCGTGAGATTTTAGATTTTTTACATTTTCAAGCAAAAATGATTTAGGCCTATGTCTTTCAATAATTGTAGCAATATCGAAAAAGAGAGTGCCTCTTGTGTCTTCAAACCCCTTACGGTATCCTGCGATAGAAAAAGCTTGGCATGGGAATCCTCCACAAAGAACATCAAATTTTGATGGAATACATTCTTTTATAGATTCTTTTGTTATGTCTCCAAATGGGACTTCTCCAAAATTTTCAAAATATGTTTTTTGTGCCTGTACATCCCATTCTGATGAAAAGACACATTTACCCCCAACGTTTTGAAAAGCGATTCGAAAGCCTCCTATGCCAGCAAATAGATCAATGAATTTGAATGTTGGGTTGAGTCGAGCTTTAAATGTCGGGTTCTCTATTTCGTTAAAAATATTATATTGATAGCAGAAATCAGTTACACAATTGTCAGAATGGCTCTCATTGATATCATAAACATCTCTTAAAAGACTGATAGCTTTTTTTGAATAAGATAGTTTTTTTATATCAACTCTATTTTGAATATAATGCGTAATAAAAGCCATTTGCTCGTTGAAAGGCATAATATTACCATTCTCATCAAGAGCACTTGGTCCAAAATATTGTAACTTATAAGTTTTGCTATTTAATATCTTATTTATAGTGAAGTTATTGACCATTCTAAAATTATTCTTTTATAGACTTCAAAGATAATTATTCTTGGCTATACTCGCTAATTATAAATAATGTTTTATATAAATAATTTACAGTTGTTGTGGGTCATTTTATAAGGAGATTGGTAATTGCGAGGGGGTAGTGGCGATATTCAAGGGCGTGAATGCGAGTGGCGAGTTCTTCGGGGGTGTCGGTTGGGAGGACGGGACATTTTGCTTGAAGAATAATTGAGCCTCCATCTATTATATTATTTACATGGTGTATTGTTATTCCACTTTCGGTTTCGTGAGCGTTTATAACAGCTTTATGTACATTCATTCCCCACATGCCTTTGCCTCCAAATTTAGGTAGAAGAGAGGGGTGTATATTTATAATGCGTCCAGCGTAAGCGCTTGTAATATACTTATTTATCATGCTCATAAACCCGGCAAGTACTATGAGGTCGATTTCTTTTGTTTTTAAATAGTCAACGATATGCGTGGCTTCGTTCCATTCATCTTTTGTGAATGTTATTGATGTTATGCCAATATTCTTCATGCGAGTGTGCACACCAGCATTTTCATTGTTGGATAGTATGCAACTTACTTTTATTTTAGTGTCGTTGGCAAAGTAACGAGCTATGTTTTCGGCATTTGTTCCAGAGCCAGAGGCAAAAATAGCAATTTTGTACATTTTCTATTAAAATTTTTGCATATCAACGAGGCGTTTGTAATATCTGTTAAGAGCAATTAATTCATCGTGAGTACCTCGTTCTACTATTTTACCCTCGTGCATGACGCATATAGTATCGGCATTTTTTATAGTAGAAAGGCGGTGAGCAATAACGAGTGTTGTTCGATTCTGCATTAACCGATCAAGTGCTTCTTGAACGAGGCGTTCGCTTTCGGTGTCGAGAGCCGAAGTTGCTTCATCGAGAATTAGTATTGGAGGATTCTTTAGTATAGCACGCGCAATGCTTATGCGTTGGCGTTGTCCTCCAGATAATTTGCAACCACGATCGCCAATATTTGTATTAAACTCTTCATCAGATGCCATAATAAATTCGTAGGCGTTAGCAATCTTAGCAGCTTCAATGACCTCCTCTTTTGTAGCAGAAGTTACTCCAAAAGTTATATTGTTATAAAATGTGTCGTTAAACAGGATAGCCTCTTGATTAACATTGCCCATCATATCTCTTAAATCAAAAACCTTTAGGTTACGAATGTCGATTCCATCTATGGTAATAGACCCTTCATTAACGTCATAAAAACGAGGGAGCAGGTCGGCTAAAGTAGATTTTCCAGAGCCAGATTGTCCTACAAGAGCGACGGTGTGTCCAAAAGGGATTTCGAGGTCAACATTATCAATAACCCATTCGCTTGCATACTTAAACTTGATGCCATTATAGCATATATTCCCTTTTCTATTTTTAATTGTTTGAGGATTTGCTGGGTCTTTAATAGGATTTTCGGCACTAAGAATTTTATCAACTCTATCCATCGAAGCGAGTCCACGTTGAATGGCATAAGATGCTTTTGAAAGTTCTTTAGCAGGATTTATTATACTGTAAAATATTACCATATAGTAAATGAAAGAGGCAGCGTTAATTGTGCTATCGCCTGATAGGATAAGAGCACCACCAAACCAAAGCACGATAGCAATAGTCGCCGTACCTAAAAGTTCGCTCATAGGGTGAGCAAGTGATTGTCGACGATTAATGCGATTAGATATTTTATAAAATGTCTGATTTTCGCCATGGAATCGAGCTTTAATCTTATGTTCGGCATTAAAAGCTTTTATTATGCGTAATCCCCCAAGAGTTTCCTCAATAGTAGCCATTAATGAGCCCCATTGTTGTTGACCTTCAAAAGAGACCCTCTTAAGTCGTTTCCCTACTTTACCCATAATGTATCCAGATATAGGTAGAAGGATAAGGACGAAAACCGTGAGTTGCCAGCTTATTGCAATCATCATAATAAGACACACGATAATCATAATAGGATTCTTAAACATCATATCGAGAGAAGACATGATTGAGTTTTCAATTTCAGCTACATCACCCGACATTCGAGCCATTACATCACCCTTTCGTTCTCCCGTAAAAAAAGATATAGGAAGGCTCACAATCTTGTCGTATACGTAGTTACGAATGTCACGTACAATTCCTGAACGAATAGGAATTACAAAATAAGAACTTAAATATGTGGCAGCTGTTTTGAAGAGTGTCATTACTACAAGGAATCCTGCAAGTAACATTAGTGCAACAGAAGAGCCGTAACTATTAATAATCTCAGTTATATAATAGTAGAAATTATTGATTACTACATCTTTAAGCGCTCCACTACCTATTTCCATGTAAGAATAAGTAACCTCCTTTATTTTAAATAACATCTCAAGGATAGGGATAATTATAGCAAATGAAAAAAGAGTAAGGAAAGCTGCAAGGATATTAAAAAATATATTTAAGAAAAGATATTTTTTATATGGAGGGACAAAACGCTTTAGTATCTTAAAAAATTCATTCATGTCAAGAATATGTAATAATAATTAGGGTACAAAGATAATTACAATTAAACTTTGCTCGTTATAATATGTCTAAAAACTGTATTTTATCATTTATACATCAATAATTATATGCGTATTTTATCGTCTAAGAGAATTCTTTTAGTAATTCTCATAACTCTTACTACAATCTTTTCATCACATATTTCAGCTACAAATATCACAGGAACTGTTGTTGATTTAAAGGATAATAGTCCGCTACCACAAGCTATAATACGCCTTGTCTCAGCACGTGATAGCTCTTTTATTAAGGGTGCGTCAAGTGACATAGATGGTAAATTTCAGCTCTTAGATATAAAAAATGGAGTTTACAAAATAAGCATAAGTTATATAGGATATGAAACACAAAGCAAGCGTGTAAAAGCGTCAGATGGTGCAGGAAATGTAAATCTTGGAAAAATAGCAATGAAAGAGAACACCATCATGCTGAAAGAAACGACTGTTGTTGGTGTAAAGGCAGAGATAAAAGTTAAAGAGGATACAATAGAATATAATGCCGATTCTTACAAAACACAACCTAATGCTGTGGTTGAAGATTTATTAAAGCGACTTCCGGGTGTAGAAATAAGTAGTGATGGTAAAATTACGTCGAATGGGAAAGAGATAACAAAAATACTTGTTGATGGAAAAGAGTTTTTCTCTGATGACCCCAAAGTAGCGACAAAAAATATTCCAGTAGGCATTGTGGATAAATTGCAGGTTGTTGATCGCAAATCAGACCTTGCACGCACCACAGGGGTTGATGATGGAGAAGATGAAACGGTGATAAATTTGACAGTAAAAAAGGGCAAGAATAATGGTTGGTTTGGTAATGCTACTGCTGGATATGGCAGCGACAATCGTTATGGCGGTAATTTTATGGTCAATAGATTTTGGGATGGTAATCAAATAAGCATTCTCGGTGGAGCAAATAATACTAATAATCTCGGTTTCTCCGATGGAAACTCT
The DNA here is from genome assembly GCA_036661515.1 of Muribaculaceae bacterium. Lineage (GTDB taxonomy): Bacteria > Bacteroidota > Bacteroidia > Bacteroidales > Muribaculaceae > HGM05232. The sequence continues at coordinate 24,338 of JAVWYO010000009.1, forward strand.
GGTAGATTTAGTCGATTTGGTGGCAATAATGGAATAAAGACATCGCAAAATATAGGTATTAATTTTAATGTGGGTAACGGGGATAAATTTAGAGTTGGAGGAAATGTTCTTTATTCACATTCTGATAATGATGCACGCCAAAGTAGTAACCGACAGAACCTATTTGCAGACTCCACATCTTACTATAATTCAAATTCAATAGCTCGTGATAAAGGGCATAATATACGCGGTGATTTTCGTTTGAAATGGGAAATTGATAGTCTAAATGTGTTAGAGTTTCGACCAAATTTCTCATTAAATTATAATAATTCCGCCAAAACCGATACCTCATCTACAAATGCTGGCGACCTACTTCGTACGCCAGTGAATAAAAGTCAAAATCAATATAACTCTGATGGAAATAGCTTTGAATTTGGCGGAGAACTCGTATTTAATCATAAGTTTAGGAATAAAATAGGAAGGTCGTTTAGTGCGCAAGTGCGTTACAACCTAAGTAATGTGAAAGAAAATGGGAGTACTTATTCGCGTAATACTTATTATTTGCTTGATGATAAAGAGGAAATTGTTGATCAAGTATATGATAATCACACATGGAGTAATAATGTTAGAGGCCGACTCACGTGGACAGAACCACTTGGTGATGTGAAGAATGCGCGATATCTTACATTTGCCTATACATTGCAATACAAATTTAATAATGCTGATAAACTTGTATATGATCATAATGGTTCCACAAAGGCCGCTTATGACCCATATTCAATAACATCGCGAGCTCTATCAAATGATGTACTTAAAAAGCTAACAGAGGATTATGGTACTATGGTGCTCACCAATCCAGAACTATTTAAAGCTGCTATTGGCGCAAATGATATATTAAATGAAGATTTAAGTAATAGATTTCGCAATGATTTCTTAGACCAAAAAGTGCAGATAGGCTTTAAACAGGTTCGTAAAAATTATAATTTTGATGTAGGCTTTGCCGTAAATCCATCTATGTCGCAAAGTGTAAATTTGATAAATGATGCTAAGAATATTCCAACACGTTGGGTGTGGAACGTAGCACCTTACTTGCGTTACCGTTATAAGATAAATAAGAAAAGTTACCTAAGTGCTGATTATCGAGCACGGTCATCATCTCCAACGATGTCTCAACTTCAACCAGTTGCAGATACATCTAATCCATTGCGTATAGTTGTAGGTAATCCCAACTTAAAACCTACATTTACCAATCGTTTCAACATACGTTTTAGTGACTATAACGAGACGAGCCAACGCAGTATAATGGCCATGGCTACCGCCCAGTTTGCTTCAAATAGTATTATTTCGACATCAAAAAATGACCCAATAACAGGAGGTCAAACATCGACTTATGAAAACGTCAATGGAGTGTGGAATGCTCGATTGATGGGAATGATAAGTATGCCATTGCGAAATAAGCATTTTACCTTCTCTAATCATTTATTTACACAGTATAGTAACAATATAGGGTATATTAATGCGCAATATAATCGTAGTGGGTCATTCATGGTTAGTGAGTCGGCAAGTATGGCATATCGTACAGATGTTATAGAGCTTGAAGCCCGTCCTTATTATAATATTCAGACAACGCATAATACCGTTCAAGCCAAATCTACCCCTACTGTTCATAGTTTTGGTGGAACGCTCAATGCTTCATACTATTTGCCTTTTGGGCTTTCAATCAATACTGACATGACTTATAGTGGAACAAAAGGATATTCTGAAGGATATAATCAAAATCAATGGTTGTGGAATGCGAATGTTTCGTATCAATTTCTACAAGAACGGAGTGCAACTGTTGCGTTTAATGTATATGATATACTTCATCAAAAGCAAAATATATCACGTAGTGTGACCGCTAATTATATACAAGATGTTTCTTATAATACGCTTACACGTTACTTTATGGTTAGCTTTTCGTATCGTTTCAACACATTTGGCGGTAAAGACAAGATACCACAAAGTAAATATCAGGATTTTGGACGGCCACAACACCCTCGTCGCCCATCACGTCACTAACGTAGTTTGAGCGTTTCGCCAGCACTAATGGTGGCATCTTTATCAATATCGTTTAACTTACAAAGAGAAGAGCATTTAATGCCAAATTTCTGTGCAATGCTATGAATAGAGTCGCCATCTTTCACAATATAAGAATCATTTCCTTGCGATGCACATTCTCTTTTCTCTTGAAGATATAGAATAGCTCCTGGTTCAATAGGGGCTTTTTTATCTGAGATGTCATTAAATCCACGAAGTTTCTTGACCTTTATGCCAAATTCCTTTGCGATATTTTCGAGTGAGTCATTATTGTGAGCTGTAATATAATAAAGTCCCCATTTGCGACGAATATTGTGTGTCATGGATAATTCATCAAGGATAGCAATATCAGTGGCGTGCTCTATCGATTCATCACCTTTAAGTTCTTTTCGAGAGGCAATAATAGGCTGATTTGTGTCGTAGTTGTATAGTTCATAACGTTCAATAATATCAATTAGCTTATCGGGATAAGCTGGATCGGTGGCATATCCACATGCTTTTAGAGTCTTTGCCCAAGATTTATAATCCGTAATACTGAGTTCAAATAGAGGTTTATAACGCATTTTTTTAAGGAACTTTGCATGATCTTCATATGATTGTGACGCATTATCATATTTTCTGAAACATTCTTGCGCTTCGTCATCGTCATGATAAATGCCCTCTCCAGTCCAATCTTTATGACATTTAATACCAAAATGATTATTCCCTTCGGAGGCAAGTATGCTTGCACCAGCTCCACTCTCAAGTAGTCCTTGTGCCAGTGTAATACTTGCGGGAATACCATACTCTTGCTGATGCAAGACTGCTATATTCTTGTATATATCAATGTAGTTTAGATATGATGCAGCAAGTTGTTGTGCATTGCAATTAAATGAAATGCAAATAAATGGGATTAAAAGATGAAGTTTAGTCATTTTATTGCAATTCGGAAAAATATGAATATATTTGTACAAATACTGAGGTGTCATGAAAGAAAAATTTATAAGTACAAAGATAAACGTTTACTCTTATAGTGAGTTAAGTGATGAGAATAAAAATCTTATAGACCTTGCAAAAGAGGCAACAACTCGCTCTTATGCGCCATATAGCAAATTTAGCGTAGGCGCAGCGTTATTACTCTCTAATGGAGAAATAGTAACAGGAAGCAACCAAGAAAATGCTGCATTCCCATCTGGGACATGTGCTGAACGAACGGCAATATACTATGCTCATTCACAATATCCAGCCGAACGTGTAGTGAAACTTGCAATAGCAGCTTTTTATGAGGGAAGTTTTCTTGTAGACCCTATTTCGCCCTGCGGAGCATGTCGACAAGCGATTCTTGAATATGAAAAACTTGGAGGGTTACCCATAGAGATACTTCTTTATGGCGAGAAAGAAATATATATTTTAGAAGGTATAAAATCGTTGCTACCATTGCAATTTGATGAATTTTAAATTTTCGTTTTCGCGTTTTGTAAATTACTTAGGTGTCATTGACAGTGGTTTTCCGGAAGAATAATTGTATATTTGTGCATATCATTTTGAATTTATGACAAATGGAGAATTATATTGTATCAGCTCGAAAATACCGCCCTTCTACCTTTAAGACAATTGTAGGGCAGCAAGGATTGACGCATACCCTAAAGTCGGCTATCGACTCCGAAAAACTTGCTCACGCATATCTCTTTTGTGGGCCACGAGGAGTGGGTAAAACCTCATGCGCGCGCATCTTTGCAAAAACGATAAATTGCTTGAACCCCACAGCCGATGGAGAGGCTTGTAATGAATGTGAATCGTGTGTTGCATTTAATGAGCAACGTTCTTATAATATTGTTGAGCTTGATGCTGCCTCGAACAACTCGGTTGACAATATGCGTAACCTTACTGAGCAGGTAAGAGTTCCGCCTCCACTTGGGAAGTATAGAGTGTTCATTATTGATGAGGTTCACATGCTCTCAACGCAGGCTTTTAATGCATTCTTGAAGACTCTTGAAGAACCGCCATCTCATGCAATTTTTATCCTTGCCACAACAGAGAAGCACAAGATTATACCAACTATATTGTCGAGATGCCAGATATATGATTTTGCGCGTATCACGCCACAAGATATAGTAGAGCAATTAACATACATAGCTTCTCAAGAAAAAATATCCGTAGAGCCTGCAGCACTAAATGTTATTGCTTTAAAGGCAGATGGTGCAATGCGAGATGCTTTGTCAATATTTGATCAAGTGGCTGCATCGACAATGGGAAATATAACCTATCGAAGTGCAATAGATAATCTTAATGTGCTTGACTATGATTATTATTTTAGGCTCGTAGAAGTGTTTCTTAGCGGAGATGTGCCTGAATCCCTGCTTATATACAAAGAGGTGCGTGATAGAGGATTTGATTCGCTATTCTTCATAAATGGAGTAGCATCACATCTTCGCAACTTGATGGTTGCCCAAAGCGAAACGACTATTTCCTTATTGGAAGTTAGCAATGATGTAGCTCAACGTTACATTGAACAATCACGAAAATGTGCGCCATCATTTTTCTATAAGGCGATGGATATATGTAATACCTGCGATATGAATTATAGAACGGCAAGTAATAAGCAATTTCTTATAGAATTATCGCTAATTAAGTTGTGTCAATTGACCGATACTCCATTGCCACCACAACCGCATGACACGATTAAAAAAGTTGTTGCAGTGCAGGAAAATGCAGTTCAGCCAGCTAAATCAGAGCCACTGGTTGCTCCAAGTCCCTCTGTACCCGTAGTTACTGAGCGCAAAGTTGAATATAATGCAGCACCAACACCAACACCAACACATAAAGTGATTCCAGCCGTAACACCGCGTATTATGGTGAATGGTGGAGCTGCTAATGATAGAAAAACGCAGATAGAAGTTACACCGAAAGCTGTTAAGAGTAACAATAGCGAGTTTAGCGAAGAGCAAATGAAGGAAGCCTGGATGAGCTTTATCGCAGAAAATTCCAAACTTGTACTTCTTACTAATGCAATGCGAGGGGCTACACCGCAAAAGAGTTCTAATGATAAATTTGAGGTACAGGTTGATAATGTTGGTCAACTTGAAATAATGAATACCCATCTTTTAGATGTTGTGAACTATCTTCGCAATAAATTATCTAATGAGAACATTACGCTAACGGCATCTGTTTCTGTTGGAAATGTTGCTCCTAAAATATTAAATCCTGCTGATATTGTTGCCGAAATGATGACTAAAAATAAAGCAATAAAGGATTTAATAGAAACATTTCAACTCGGATTGTCATAATCGGTTAACCTCAAAGAGCGAATTACAAATTTGTAATAGTGCATAAATATTCGCTAAAAAATACGTGAAAAATAGCTTAAATATCATATATAAACCTCTAATTATCAAGTAATGTTAATTTTTACGTTAATAGAATTAAATAGATATTTATCAATCATATAATAAGTTAACGCTATTATGGTAAATTGAATCAAGAAATATTTCTTTAATCCAAGTTTATTAGTTAATAATGATTAAATAATTGTTGCGTTTAGAAAATAGTTCATCATATTGTATAAATATTTGCAATCTAATCTTATATTTGCGTTGTTTGAGTGAGTTTAACTCTAAAAAAATACTGATTATGATGAATAATGAAATTTCTAAAAGCCCTAAATTGTCTATTGATAAAAGGCTGGTGCTTAATTCGTATTCTGATATATGTAATCATAAATCAAATTGGTATATGAAGATTTTTCGGAATATAATTGCTCGTGAGATGCAAACAATAGAATACGATAATGGATATGATTTTCATCATATAGATGAGATGCCAAATGAAGTCATAGGAATGTCTCTATTCGAGGAGGGGCTTGTTCATAACATTTCTGAAATTGAGTTTGAGTTATCGTCAATGCCTACTGTTGAGAAGAGCATAATAAAGCTATATATTAAAGGGTATAGCATAAACGAGATTAGTATCTTTATTAGTAGAAAGCATCTTATGGTAATAAGTGACGTAAAAACTTTTTTATCGAAATTTTAAATATCATTCATTCGTCTATTTTCAACTTGTTTTAATTGTTTTTTAGGTGTAGGAAACGGTATATGGAAAATTCTTTGTAAATTTGTGGGAATTTTTAGTATAAAGGTGCATAATGTGCCTATAATTCAGACAATAAAGAATCGCTATGAATATATCGTATAACTGGTTGAAAGAATATATAAATTTCGACCTTAATCCTAATGAGTTAGCCGATGCTTTGACATCGTTAGGACTCGAAATAGGAACAGTAGAAGAAGTAGAAACTATCAAAGGTGGTCTCGAAGGTCTTGTAATAGGCAAGGTATTGACTTGTGACGTTCACCCTAATAGTGACCATCTACATATCACAACAGTAGATTTAGGAGATGGCATTGCTACAAAAATTGTGTGTGGTGCTCCAAATGTTGCGGCAGGTCAGCATGTCGTTGTTGCCACTTTAGGCACAAAGCTATATGATGGCGACCAAGAATTTGTAATAAAAAAATCTAAGATACGTGGCGAAGAGTCCATTGGAATGATATGTGCCGAAGATGAAATAGGGATAGGTACATCGCACGATGGAATTATTGTTCTTGACGATAGTGTAGCGCCTGGAACCCTTGCTAAAGATTATTATAATATAAAGAGCGATTATGTGCTTGAAGTAGACCTAACACCCAATAGGGTTGAGGCTTCATCGCACTATGGTGTAGCGCGGGATTTGTCGGCATATCTTGTTCAACACAAGTTGCCTAATAACCTACATCGTCCCTCAGTTGATTCATTCAAGATAGATAAAAAAGATGGCGCGGTAAGTGTTAAAGTAGAGAATGCTGAGGCATGTCCTCGTTATAGTGGACTCACCATTCGAGGTGTAAAAATACAAGAGTCGCCACAATGGCTAAAAGATAATTTACTCACCATAGGTCAACGCCCAATCAATAATATTGTTGATATAACAAACTTTATGCTTCATAGCATGGGTCAACCGCTTCATTGCTTTGACCTATCAAAGGTTGATGGCGGTGAAATAATAGTAAAAACTGTTGCGCAAGGAACTAAGTTTATAACACTTGATGGAGTAGAGCGAAGTCTTAATGAGCGTGATTTAATGATATGCAATGCAAAAGAACCTATGTGCATAGGTGGTGTATTTGGTGGCTTAGATTCAGGGGTTACAAATACCACTACCGATATATTTATTGAGTCGGCATATTTTCATCCAACATGGATAAGAAAGACTGCACGAAGATTTGGCTTAAATACAGATGCCTCATTTCGTTATGAACGTGGTATTGACCCTAATAATACTATTTATGTGCTCAAACTTGCTGCAATTCTTATAAAGGAATTGGCAGGAGGTGAGATATGTGGTGATATTGTAGATGAATATCCATTACCAGTAGCACCATATCCAGTAACATTAAGTTATGCTAATGTAAATTCATTAATAGGCAAAGAAATAGATAAGGATACAGTAAAGAGTATTTTAGGTAGTCTTGAAATCGAAATAGTGAAAGAGAGTGCCGAAGAGCTTGAGTTACTTGTACCTACATATCGTGTTGATGTGCAACGCCCATGTGATGTGATAGAGGATATTCTTAGGGTGTATGGCTATAATAATATTGAATTTATCGACAATGTACACTCAAATCTCTCATATAAGAGTGAAACAGATAGCAAGAATGATTTGCAAAATTTAATATCTGAACAACTCACAGCAATAGGATTTAATGAGATTCTTAATAATTCGTTGACGGCGTTAGCCTATTATTCTGAACTTGAAAGCTATCCAGCAGGGTCTTGTGTAAGGCTTATTAATCCACTTAGTAACGACCTAAGTGTGATGCGCCAAACGTTGCTTTTTGGAGGTCTTGAAAGCATCTCTCACAACGTCAATCGTAAGAGTGAAAACCTAAAGATGTATGAATTTGGCAATTGCTATAAATTCAACGATGAGGCAGATAATAGTGAAAAGATACTTGCACCATATAGTGAGAATGGAAGTCTTGCGCTGTGGATTACTGGAAATAAAGTTGATGGTAATTGGACAGAAGCAACTACAAAGAGTACTGTGTTTGATTTAAAGTCAATGGTCATTAACATCTTTGCACGTCTCGGAATAAGTCCTAATGATATAATAAGTACCCCAATAAGTAATGATATTTATTCCTCAGCACTTGCTTTTACAACACGAGGAGGAAAGAATATAGGTACTATGGGTGTTGTAAAGCGAACAATCCTAAAGATGATGGATATAGACCAAGAGGTATATTACTCTGAAATCAATTGGAATGCCATTGTGAAACTTGCATTAAAACGTAAAGTTACATATACCGATTTACCTAAGACCCAGCCAGTGAAACGAGATCTTGCATTACTTATTGATTCAGATGTAACGTTTGCTGAAATAGAAAAGGTAATAAGGGACTCCGAGCGTAAATTGCTTAAAAATGTAAGCCTATTTGACGTGTATGAGGGTAAAAATCTTGAGGCTGGTAAAAAATCTTATGCAGTGAGCGTTATTCTTCAAGATGAGGAAAAGACCCTTCAAGATAAGCAGATAGAAGCTACAATGAGTAAGATAATAGGGAATCTTGAGAAACAAGTAGGAGCAAAATTGAGATAATAAGAAATAATAATATAACATATAGATAAAGATGGGAAGAGCGTTTGAATATCGTAAAGCAAGAAAGCTAAAGCGTTGGGGAAACATGGCGCGAACTTTCACGAAACTTGGTAAAGAAATAACTATTGCTACAAAAGATGGAGGTTCTGACCCCAGTAGCAATCCACGTTTACGCGCGTTAATCCAAAATGCGAAGGCAGCAAATATGCCTAAAGATACGGTTGATAGAGCTATAAAAAAGGCAACCGATAAGAATTTTAGTGATTATAAAGAGGTGCTTTTTGAAGGATATGGCCCCTTTGGTATAGCTATAATGGTAGAAACGGCTACTGATAACAATACACGTACTGTGGCAAATGTTCGTAGTTATTTTAATAAGCATGGCGGTTCTCTTGGTACTTCGGGCAGTTTGACATTCCTATTTGAACACAAATGTGTATTTAAGATAAACCCCAAAGAAGGCGTTTCGCTTGAAGATCTTGAACTTGAATTAATTGACTATGGTGTTGATGAATTAGACCAAGACGAAGATGGCATAACACTGTGGGGTGCATTTGAAGAAAATTCTAATATTCAGAAATATCTTGAGGACAACGGATTTGAAATAACAAGTTCAGAATTTGTTCGTCTTCCAAGTGAACTAAAAGATGTCACTCCAGAGCAACGAGTGCAATTAGAAAAACTTTTAGATAAATTTGATGAAGATGAAGATGTTCAAAATGTCTTCCACAATATGAAAGAAGACGAATTAGAGGAAGAATAAGACTTTTTTGGATTAATAGTAAAAGAGGAGTAGCAGATTATAAGGGTCCGCTACTCCTTAGTCGTTTAAATACACTTGCATGAATTACTTAATCGACAAATAT
>JAVWYO010000010.1:0-1913 GCA_036661515.1 Muribaculaceae bacterium
TAGGTAATCGCCCCCTAAGAGCGTCGAAGAAGTAAAATTCCTCGACGCTCTTTTCATTTACTATAACCTAAATAATATACATCAAAATATAAGTTGTGATTAATAATTATTTTTGCTTTATGAACATTTATACTGAAATTTTATTAAAGATTTTTTTGGTGTTAATGTTTTATTTTATAACTTTGGCTAAAATATAGGAAGTGAAAAACTATATAAAATGATGTATATTCCTTTATATTAGAACCATGAGCATAATTAATATATGAAAAAGATAAAAGAATGCACATTAACCGCCATGTAAAAAGAATTTTATATAATTATAGAGTTTTATTGTTTAACTAATATCAAAAAGAAAATGAAAAAACGATTACTGTATGTAGCGTTTACGCTACTAACCGTTTTGGGATTTGCATCCACAGCTCAAGCGCAAAATGCGTATGCGTATGGGCTAAATGGTGCATTATCAACAGATGGTACAACAATCAATGTCAACTACAGATTAAATGCTGCAGCGACAGGTGCTAACATTATTTTAACGAATGGCGATAAGGAAGTCCTTAGTTTGCCTGTTGAAGCAGCCAATCTTGTGGCTGGTGAGCATTCAATTGCAATACCTGTTACAAATCTTCCTACTGGTGTTGATTTGAAATGGAAAATTGAAGTTAAGAGTGCAATTGCTGCAACGCCAACAGTCCTTCCAAAGGCTTATAGATTCTACCACCCACAAGGTGTTGTAGTTGATAATAACCCTAACAGTGCTAATTTTGGGCGTATTCTCGTTACAGAGTGTATGACAGTGAAAGATGTTATATATCAATCTGGAAATGCGGCTGATGGTCAAGGTATATATGCTTTTGATCCTACAATGACTCCTATAAAGAATAAGAATGGTGGATTTGCTTTTAAAGGCGGAATGACCTATTCTGAAACTTTTACTGGGCTCACAAAAACATCTTATGATCCTCGAAAAATTAGAATTACTGAAGATGGTCGTATTTTCGTTACTCGTCAAAGTAATGTAGATACTCCACTAATGGAAGTTAATCCTCTTGATTTAGATGCTCCTTTCGTTTCTGTATTTCAAGGAACAGTTGATGCTGCTACTCTTGAAACTAAAGATGCTGACGGCAAGTTTATTGCTTCAGCTAATGTTGGTTTCGATGTAATGGGCTCAGGTGCAAACTTGAAATTGTTGATGCTATCAACTAATGCTGATGGTCTTGGCTTTTCTCAAAGCGGTTTCAGAACCGATGAATATAATCTTGGAACTGCTAAAACATTTAGTACTGTTCCTACAAAAAGCATAGTTGAACTCTCGGGTCAGAAAACTATTTCATATGCAAATGCTTCAGTTCAATATGATAAAGAAGGTGGTATATGGTATGTTCAATATCGTGGAACTCCAACTCATGCTGAACCTGCAATCATTCACATCAATGCACTTGGTGAAGAAGATTACAGAGATATAACAACAGTAGCTGGTGGTGGTGGTGTTTGTTTCAATCCCGATTTTACACTTATCGCAATTACGAATAAGAAGAAATGGGTTGGAATTTATGAAATTGGAAAAGATGCTGCACAAAAGCCCACACTTACTTTAAAATATGATTTTGATACTACTATCGGAAATAATTGTAACGATATAGCATGGGATGTTGCAAATAACCTATACGTTGTTGGTAATAGTGGTGAATGGTTTAAAGCATTTGCTTTGCCTCGTGCAACTGATGCAGTAACTACTCCAGCTATGGATAAATTTGCTATTAATATTCCTGCTCCAGTGCCTCCAACTCCAGCAGGCCCTGCATTGACAGAGAAATGGAAAATAACAGAAGGATTACCAGCCGCACCAGATGCTCGTCAAGCTGCATATAAAAATGGTAAGCTGTATATTCAAAATAAAGCAACCAAAA
>JAVWYO010000010.1:2013-7427 GCA_036661515.1 Muribaculaceae bacterium
AACTGGGTATTTGCAGAAGTTGTAAGTGATACAAAAGCAAATATTTATCAATACTACCCTGGTGGATACATTGCTATGTATGAATTTACTACTCCAGCTCCAGAAAAAGCAGATCTATATATGATTGGTCAAATAGCTCCTAACAATTATGAGTGGAAAGCTAATGTTGGTCATAAGATGGATGGTGGTGTAGATGGTATTTATACAACTACAGTTAGAATTGCTGAAAATGCTACATCTGATGGTCTACCAGCATTTGGATTTGCAACAAAACTTGGTGCTAATGCTGATGATTGGGCTACTCTAAACGCTAATCGTTTTGGAGCAGCAGTAGATGGAACAATGGTTGATAATGATACCGAAGCTCCATTAGTGAAAGCTGAAGGCGCATTGAAAATTAAAGGTTGGGAATATCTTGTAACAGTAAATATGAAAGCTATGACAGTTAAGTGTACTGCTACTACTCCTATACCTTCAGAGACATATCCTGAAACACTTTATGTAATAGGTCAAATAAAACCAGCTGAAGGAGATCAATGGAAAACAGATGATGCTTCTTATCCACTTGCAAAAACAGGAAATGAAGGTGAATATAAAGGTACCGATATAAAATTATATGGTAATGCTTTCTTCACATTAGTTTCTAAACTTGGTGCAACATGGGATATAGTAAATCCATTCCGTTATGGACCAGCAATTGCTGATGATGTATTAGTTCCAGAAGTAGCTGCTACAGTTACCGTTGGTGCAACAAATTCATGGAAGATTATTCCTGCTGGATACACTCTATTAGTTAATTTGAAGAATAAAACAATTCTTGCTTCAAAGACATCTGGTGTTGATGGAGTAGATGCCGCAGCCGTTAAGGTAATAGGTGGTGTTGGTGAAATCAATGTTATAGGTGAGGCTAATTCTATTGAAGTGTTTAACGCAGGTGGTGCTCTTGTTAGCAAAAACGAAACAAGTGTATTATGTGCTTCAGGTATTTATTTCGTAAGAGTTGATGGAAAAATAACGAAAGTTGTTGTAAGATAATAATTATAGAAAAATTATTAATAAAATTGAGCGGGGCGCAAGAAATTGCGTCCCGCTTTTGTAGGTATGTACGCATTCATAGTGCGTAAATGCGAATTTGTAGACACTTGATAATCAATGTTTTAATAGGAGTACGCATAGTACGCACGTTACGCACCCTTTTTGCTATCTCACAGATATTTAGCTTCTTAGCAAAGGTACGTTTCTAATAGTTTTTACTGTTACTAAAAAGAGAATTGAGAATGAAAGGGTGTGGAGTAAAAATCGGTTTATATTATGTTTTAGCGGACAGCAATAATTGCGAAATAAATAAAACTGCTTCTTATTTAAATATATTCGTTATTTCAAAACGAAACAGTTCGTTATTATAGAATAATTAATTAATTTTGCGTAAATTATCTGTGTTGTTGTATGACACAGGATTAAAATAAATGAAAATGATAAATATTACTTTTCCTGATGGGGGTGTAAAGCAGTTTGAAGCTGGAATAACTCCTTATCAAGTCGCAGAGAGTATTAGTTCTCGCCTTGCTCAAGATGTCATCGCAGCATCGGTAAATGGTGAGGAATGGGATATTTCTCGCCCAATTAATGATGATGCGTCGATTGTTCTCTTTAAGTGGGAAGATGCTGAAGGTAAACATGCCTTTTGGCACACGTCGGCACACTTGCTTGCAGAAGCTCTTCAAGAATTATATCCAGGTGTAAAATTTGGTATAGGGCCAGCTATTGAAAATGGGTTCTATTATGACATTGATCCTGGTGAAAATTCTATAACGAGTGCCGATTTTCCAGCGATAGAAGCTAAAATGGCAGAACTTGTTGCTAAAAAGGAAAGCGTTGTTAGAGCCGATATTTCTAAGGCTGATGCATTAAAGTTATTTGGCGACCGAAATGAAACATATAAATGTGAGCTTATTAGTGAACTTGCCGATGGCACTATAACGACCTATACGCAAGGTGCATTCACAGACCTTTGTCGTGGTCCACACTTGCCAAATGCTGGGATTATTAAAGCAATCAAGATTTTATCACTCGCTGGTGCATATTGGCGTGGTGACCAAGAGCGCAACCAATTGGTGCGTGTATATGCTATTACATTTCCTAAGAAAAAGATGCTTGATGAGTATCTTGCTCTTCTTGAAGAGGCAAAGAAACGCGATCATCGTAAGCTCGGCAAGGAGATGGAACTGTTTGCTTTCTCTGCTAATGTTGGAGCAGGTCTTCCGCTATGGCTGCCAAAAGGAGCTGCATTGCGCGACCGATTAGAATCGTTCTTGCGTAAGATACAGAAACAATATGGCTATCAACAGGTAATTACTCCACATATTGGAAATAAGATGCTGTATGTAACCTCTGGACATTATGCAAAATATGGAAAGGATTCATTCCAGCCTATTCACACCCCTGAAGAAGGTGAGGAATATTTGCTAAAACCAATGAATTGCCCTCATCACTGTGAAATATACAAAGTATTTCCACGCTCATATAAAGAACTACCATTGCGTCTCGCAGAATTTGGTACTGTGTATCGTTATGAGCAGAGTGGCGAGCTTCATGGGCTTACAAGGGTGCGAGGGTTTACGCAAGATGATGCGCATATATTCTGTACGCCAGATCAGCTAAAAGAGGAGTTCATAAAGGTTATGGACATAATTTTTTATATTTTTAAGGCTCTAAAATTTGATAACTTTGAAGCTCAAATTTCACTTAGAGATCCGAATAAAAAGGAAAAATATGTGGGTAGCGATGAAAATTGGGCAAAGGCTGAAAGCGCTATTATAAATGCTTGTGCCGAAAAAGGGCTTAAAGCTCGCACCGAACTTGGAGAGGCAGCTTTCTATGGACCAAAACTTGACTTTATGGTGAAAGACGCTATTGGTCGTAGATGGCAACTTGGTACTATTCAAGTTGACTATAATCTTCCAGAACGTTTTGGACTTGAATATACAGGAGCCGACAATCAAAAGCATCGCCCCGTGATGATACACCGTGCGCCATTTGGTTCAATGGAACGTTTTGTTGCAGTACTTCTTGAGCACACAGCAGGGAAATTACCATTGTGGTTAACCCCCGACCAAGTAGTAGTTCTACCTATCAGCGAAAAATTTAATGACTATGCTATGAGCATCGTTAAAGAGCTCGACAAGCGTGACATTAGAGCCTTTGTTGATGATAGAAATGAGAAAGTAGGAAAGAAAATTCGTGATAATGAACTAAAACGTATCCCTTATTTGTTAGTAGTAGGTGAAAAAGAAGTTCAAAATAATGAAGTTTCGGTAAGAAAACAGGGTGAAGGTGATAAAGGTTCAATAAAAATTGCTACCTTTGCAGATAATTTCACTCAAGAAATTGAGGAATTGACAAATCAATAAAATTATTGAATGGAGAAAAAACCATTGTGGACGGGACCAAGAAAGCCATCAGGAGGAGGTCCTAACCGAAGAGGCTATAGAGAAATTAAGGACACCAGAGAGTTGCACGCAATCAATGAGCGTATAAAGGCGAAAGAAGTTCGTCTTGTAGGTGAAAATGTCGTGCTCGGAGTATATTCAATCAGCGAAGCGATAAAAATCGCTGATGATCAAGGTCTTGACCTAATTGAGATAACTCCTAACGCTGAACCACCTGTGTGTCGTGTTCTTGATTATCAAAAATTCCTGTATCAACAACGTAAAAAGTTGAAGGAGCAGAAGGCCAACTCGACAAAAATAGTTGTAAAAGAAATCAGGTTTGGACCCCAAACTGATGAACATGATTACGGCTTTAAGTTGAAACATGCCATTGAATTTTTGAAAGAAGGCTCTAAGGTTAAAGCCTACGTGTTTTTTAAAGGACGTTCAATATTATTCAAAGAACAAGGAGAAGTATTACTTCTACGCTTTGCCAATGACTTAGAGGAGCTTGGGAAAGTAGAGCAAATGCCACTTCTTGAAGGGAAACGCATGATAATCATGTTAACTCCAAAGAAAGTAAAATAAATAAAAAAAGCATATATTCGACTTAGTCGTCTATATATAGTGAATCAATAAAAATTTAAAAAGTAAAAAAATGCCAAAGATTAAAACTAATTCCGGTGCCAAAAAGAGGTTTGCCCTTACCGGATCAGGAAAAATCAAGAGAAAACATGCTTTTAAAAGTCACATCTTAACAAAGAAGACAAAGAAGCAGAAAAGAAATCTTGGACACTTCACCACCGTTTCAGCAGCAGATTTGAGTAACATTAAGTCGCTATTGGCACTAAAGTAAGAATCCAAATTTTTATGTTTTAAATTTCGTGATTTTATAATTTTTTGTTAACCGAATGCTTAGCTAAAAAAGCGCCTTTAAGCCGCTAACATTCAAAAATTTTAAAAAAATGCCTAGATCAGTCAATCATGTTGCTTCAAGAGCAAGAAGAAAAAAAATCTTAAAATTAACAAGAGGATATTACGGATGTCGTAAGAACGTTTGGACTGTTGCCAAGAATACTTGGGAAAAAGGTCTAACTTATGCTTATCGTGATAGAAAGAACAAGAAACGTAACTTCCGTGCGCTATGGATTCAAAGAATCAATGCCGCTGCACGTTTTGAAGATCTTTCTTATTCAAAGTTAATGGGACTAATCCACAAAGCAGGAATCGAAATCAACCGTAAAGTGTTGGCCGATCTTGCAATGAATAATCCTGCAGCATTCAAGGCTATTGTTGATAAAGTAAAGAACGCTTAATACACACACAGCAAATAGTTTTATAAAAAAAGCCCTTATTTAGGGCTTTTTTTATGCTTTAATATTTGGAAAGATGAACTAAGGGTGCTATATTTGCGTTAGAAAAGATGAAACAAGCCACATCAAAGTAGATTGGGAAACTCATCAAATTAATTGAAATACCGAGACAAGCTTTTCCTTTAATGGCGGGCCCCAGTTTCTTCGGAGACGTTCTATGAACAAGGCGGATTACAAAAAAGGGAAGCTCTCAAATCCTGTCATTCGGAGTTTCATCGCATCCTTTGATGTGGTCGTTATATGAGCCGAACTGTGCAAGCAGTTCGGCTTTTTCAATTATGTACTTATATATTAGGGCGGTATTTATTAATACTGTTGTGTAGCTCATATTTACCGTTATTTTATTAATTTTGTAGTCTAAAATAATAATAATATTAAACTATATAAAATGAGTAAAAAAGCATTGTTAATGATACTCGATGGTTGGGGAATAGGAAACCATACCAAGAGCGATGTAATTTCTTCTACGGCTACCCCATATTGGGATTATCTTGTAAAAACCTATCCTAATTCGCAACTTCAGGCAAGTGGTGAGAATGTGGGACTACCTGATGGGCAGATGGGTAACTCAGAGGTTGGTCACCTGAATATCGGTGCAGGAAGAGTAGTTTAC
>JAVWYO010000010.1:7437-32373 GCA_036661515.1 Muribaculaceae bacterium
AGGAGCAGGGCGCGTGTTATATCAAGATCTTGTAAAGATTAATAAGGCATGTCGTGAAAAGTCGATTCTTGAAAATCCCGAAATAAAGGCTGCATATTCTTATGCAAAAAAGAGCGGTAAAGGGATTCATTTTATGGGACTTACCAGTGATGGTGGTGTGCATAGCTCTCTCGAACATCTTTATTCACTTTGTGATATTGCAAAGGAATATGAATTAAGCAATGTGTTTATTCATTGTTTCATGGATGGTCGTGATACTGACCCTAAGAGTGGAGCTGGATTTATAACTCAAATTGAAGAGCATTGCGCAAAGTCGGCTGGTAAAATAGCCTCTATTGTTGGTCGTTATTATGCTATGGACCGCGATAAGAGATGGGAGCGCGTAAAAGTTGCTTATGACCTTCTTGTGAATGGAACAGGTAAATCGTCGACTGACATGGTTGCTGCTGTAAATGACTCATACAATGAAGGTGTAACAGATGAATTTATATTGCCAATCGTTAATCAGGCAGTTAACGGAACGATTAAAGAGGGCGATGTGGTAATATTTTTCAATTATAGAAATGACCGTGCAAAAGAGTTAACTACTGTATTGACTCAAAAAGATATGGCCGAAGAAGGAATGCACACGATTGCTGGATTACAATACTATTGCATGACTCCTTATGATTCTTCATTTACTGGAGTTCACATCTTATTTGATAAAGATAATGTGCAAAATACTCTTGGTGAATATCTGTCTTCACTTGGTAAAAGCCAGCTACATATTGCAGAAACAGAAAAATATGCCCATGTAACATTCTTCTTTAATGGTGGTCGTGAAACGCCTTATGATGGTGAAGAACGTATTCTTGTAGCTTCGCCAAAAGTTGCTACATATGACTTAAAGCCAGAGATGAGTGCATTTGAAGTAAAAGAGAAATTAGTAGAGGCAATAGGTACAGAGAAATATGATTTCATCGTAGTCAATTATGCAAATGGTGATATGGTAGGGCACACTGGCGTGTATGATGCAATACAGAATGCGGTGAAAGCTGTTGATGCGTGTGTAAAAGATACCGTTGAGGCAGCAAAAGCTGCTGGATATGAAGTGATAATTATTGCAGATCATGGTAATGCCGACAATGCAGTAAATGCCGATGGCACGCCTAACACTGCGCACTCCCTTAATCCAGTTCCCTGCGTTTATGTTACGGAGAATAAAGGGGCTAAAATAGATAATGGTATTCTTGCCGATGTCGCACCCACAATGTTGCAAATAATGGGATTGACACAGCCATCAGAGATGACAGGAAGTGCCCTTATTAAGGGATAACAAATAGTTAGCTATAAATTATAAGTCATGCTATATGAGTTTGGTCTCATTAGCATGACTTTTTTGGTAAAAAATGGTATAAAATATTAAGGAAGTTTTGCTATTTTTGTCTGCTATAATAAAAAAATATTTTATGCTATCATATAATTTAGCTCTTTTCACACAAGGCACAGCAATTATGTATTTGTTTATTGCCAGCTCATATTTTATTGTTCATCGCAAGGAGCGTCTAAAGGGATTAGTCGGGTTTATATTATTATTTTGGCTTTTGCAACATGTGCAAGACCTTATCCCAATATTATTCAATATGACCTTGACCACAGCCGACATGCACATGGCTGCAATAATAGATATGACAGCAGTCCCTACGTGTACTTTTATTTTGATAGAGCTTATAAGACCAGGCTGGGTCACATGGAAACGCATCGCATATCATGAATTTCCATTTGTGTTATTAATAATTATCTTTGCCTTGACAAGTAGTGATGTGGTGTATCATATTAGTCTAATCTTCGTATTCTTATACTCATTTTCTGTTGCTATCTTTCTAATAAAAAATATACCACTTTATCATCGTAGTTTAAAGGAACAATATTCTTTTACCGAAAATTTAGATGTGAGGTGGTTGTGGAATATTTTGATATTTTTCATGATATTCTTAGGTATTTGGGCTTATTCGTTTATGGCGTCAGATATATGGATTGATGTGTTTTATTATGTTGGGTCGAGCCTTATATGGATGACAATTTGTTATTTCATCAGTAAGCACCAGATAGCGCTAAAACTCACAAGCGATTCAGAAATATTAAACAAAGTTTCATTACCTATTGCCGAGCATGCCGAGGTAGAACAACGACAACAATATAATTTTGCAAATTCTCTTTATAAATTATTTGAAGATGATAAGTTGTATCTTAATCCTAAGTTGACTTTAAGCGATGTCTCGCAAGAATTATGCACTAATCGCACATATCTATCGGAGTATATAAATAATGTTCTGAATACATGTTTCTTTGATTTTGTTAATGAATATCGATTGGAACACGCATCAAAGTTATTAAAGTCAGAGCCAGCGCTAACTCTTGAGCAGATTGCTGAGGAATCGGGCTTTAATTCATTATCAACATTCCGTCGCTCCTTCTCCAAGAAATATGAATGTACACCACATAACTATCGAAAGCAACAAAAAGACATATCAATTGAGCCATAAAATAGTGATATAATCGGCATGATTTTGTTTAAATGCCATTTTTTTTGAAGTAATGATTGTGATATAAATATACTTTTGCGAGAGTCTCAAAGGGCTGACATTTTAATATCATAAAGAATGAAACACTCATTAGCTACGTTTCATGTCGTCGAATGTGCGCTTTTTGTGTGTAGCGGCATTGGATATTACGAAGTAGGTGATAATGAGTAGGAGCGTTACAGTAGCTACATAGCACCACTTAAAGGGTGCTGGTAGCATTATGTAGATAACGGTGATTGATGCTTGTAGCAGGGCGTAAAATGTCGATACCATGAGGTGCGGATAGTGCCACTTCGTTACAAGAAGTTGATAGATATGGCGGTTGTGTGCACGAAATATGTTTTCTCGGTCAATTAGGCGTACTATTATGGTGAGTGTGGTGTCAATGCCGTAAACGATAACTAATATTACCCATCTAATGTCTTGCGTAGCTATAATTATGGTTGCGAGCATGAAAAATATTACGGCTCCCATTGTTAGCGACCCAGTATCGCCACAAAAGCATAATTCTTTTTTGCGAAAATTGAAATAGCAAAATGCGATTGCCGCTAAAAGTGTGAATATTATCAAATCGGGTGAAATAATGGCATTGGGGTTGGCATTGATGTAGTAGATTGACGTTAGTACGACAATGCTGTAACTACCTGCCATTCCTGCGATGCCGTCCATGAAATTATATGCGTTTATGAATCCAACGCCACATATAATTGCGATTATGGCATAATACCATGCAAGAGTGAAAACGCTTGCTTGCGAGGCTATGAATAGTATTCCCGCTATGTGTATCATTAATCTGATGCAGGTAGGAACTTCAGAGATGTCGTCTTTAAAACTAATAGCATTGATGAGTGTAATGCCTATCAATGCACTCAGGTATACGCCGAAGTTGGGCGATGGTAGCAGGTTGAGGCTACTAAGAATGACATAAAGAAGTATGGCAAAATAGAATATAATACCTCCACCTGTTATTGTTGGAACGTCGTTTGTTGAACGTTGTCTTGGGTGGCTATATATAGCATGTTTTCTTGCATATTTTAGGTATGCAAATTCGATCACGATAAGTGCTATAAGGATTATTAGATATATTATCAGTTTGCTCATATAAGTTTAAATGCTGTGATGATACCAATTATATAGGGCTGTGATGCCTTCGTTAATTTCCATTTTATGATGCCAGCCAAGTGCATGAAGTTTGCTCACGTCGGTGAGCTTGCGCATTGTGCCATCGGGCTTTGATGCGTCCCAACGTATCTCGCCTTCGTAGCCGATGGTACTCTTTATGAGTTGTGCAAGATTAGCAATTGTAATTTCTTTACCACTGCCTATGTTGATATGGCAATTGCGTATTTCGGGGTTGTTTCCTTTCACGTCGTCGAAGTTGATGCGTTCCATTACATATACCGAAGCATCTGCCATATCTTCGCTCCATAGAAATTCACGTATTGGTGTTCCGCTACCCCAAAGTTGCATATAGGTGTCAAAAATGCCGTATTTATTAAGTATAGTAACTATCTCATTTCGTGTCGATAATCCATCAATACCCTCAATAGGACGACGGTTGAGGTCGTTGCAAATAGCTTCCCAATCATGACCCTTTAGTAGCTTAGCAAGATATATTTTGCGTATCATTGCTGGCAATACGTGGCTCGTCTCAAGATTGAAATTGTCATTAGGACCGTAAAGATTTGTAGGCATTACGGCTATATAATTTGTGCCATACTGTATATTAAAACTCTCGCACATCTTTAATCCTGCAATCTTAGCGATAGCATAGGGTTCATTGGTGTATTCCAATGGCGATGTCAGTAGTGCGTCTTCCTTAATGGGTTGAACGGCATCACGAGGATAGATACAAGTGCTACCAAGAAATAGTAATTTCTTAACGTCGTGGCGATAGCTTTCGCCTATAATATTTTGTTGAATTTGCAGATTTTGATAGATGAAGTCGGCACGATAACGACTGTTTGCCATAATTCCACCCACATGAGCAGCAGCCAAAATCACGTATTCGGGTTGCTCCTCGTCGAAAAATTGCTTTACGGCCATTCCATTTAAGAGGTCAAGCTCTTTATGCGAGCGACCGACAAGATTATTATATCCTTTAATTTTTAGATTATTCCATATTGCCGAACCAACTAATCCGTGATGACCAGCAACATATATTTTAGAATTTTTATCCATTATTACAGAGAGCTACTTAATGTATCGGTTTTTGTGATTTAATAAGTTTCATGTCGTGGTCGGTCATTATGTTGACCAATTCTTGGAAACTGGTGTTTCGAGGATTCCACCCAAGTTTTTCTTTTGCTTTGGTGGGGTCGCCGAGTAATTGTTCCACCTCAGCAGGGCGGAAGTATTTTTTATCAACTTCAACGAGTATTTTACCATTAGCAATATCAATTCCCTTTTCATCGAGTCCTTCACCTTCCCAGCGTAGCGTGATTCCAGCACGTTTAAAAGCAAGGTCAGTAAAATCTCTCACAGTGTGATACTCACCTGTTGCTATAACAAAATCTTCGGGCACATCTTGTTGCATAATTAGCCACATGCACTCTACATAGTCGCGTGCATATCCCCAGTCGCGAAGAGCGTTGAGGTTGCCAAGATATAGTTTATCTTGAAGGCTATTAGCGATGCGAGCTGCTGCAAGAGTGATTTTACGTGTGACAAAAGTTTCGCCACGCCGTTCGCTTTCATGATTGAAAAGTATTCCATTAACGGAATACATTCCGTAGCTTTCACGATAATTCTTAGTAATCCAAAAACCGTAAATCTTTGCGCAAGCATAAGGACTGCGCGGATAGAAAGGTGTGTTTTCATTTTGTGGTACCTCTTGAACTTTACCAAATAATTCTGAAGTACTTGCTTGATAGATGCGAGTGCGATTTTCCATTTTAAGAATGCGCACAGCTTCCAAAAGACGAAGTGTGCCTACGGCATCGGTTTCTGCCGTATATTCAGGCACATCAAATGACACCTTAACATGACTTTGAGCTGCAAGATTATAAATTTCGGTAGGTTGCACCTCTTGAATGATACGCACAAGTGAACTTGAATCGGTCATGTCACCATAATGAAGATTAATGAGTCGCTTATTTTTCATGTCGCGTACCCATTCATCAAAATAAAGATGTTCAATTCTTCCAGTATTAAAAGAGCTACTACGACGTATAATTCCATGAACGTCATAACCTTTTTCAAGAAGGAATTCAGCAAGAAACGATCCATCTTGCCCTGTTATGCCTGTTATTAGTGCAACTTTGCTTGTATCTTTGTTCATAGTCAAATTATATTTTTATGTTCAATCTGTAAAGATAATATTTATTCTTAAATTAGATGCTGTATAATATATATTCAGCTTTTGAAAATGATGTTATACAGGTCTGTGAGGTCATTAATGATGATTTTGGGCTTGTATTTATCATCAATCTCGATGTCTTGCCGATGAATGTTAGTGCCATTGTCGCGGAGGCAAATTGTAGTCCAGCCCAGAAGATTGGCGTTAATAAAATCCTTTGTCGGATTATCGCCAATGTAATAAAAATGCTTTGCACGAGGAAATTTTGTTGTGAAATATTGATAATTTCTAATATCAGTCTTTTCACTTCCAAATACTTCGGAAATGATAATATTTTCATTATCAAAGTATTTGCTGAGATGAAGAGCCTCTATTTTATTACGTTGACTTATGCTTCGCCCGTCAGTGATGAGCCCTAATGTATATCCTTCGGAGTGTAGCCGTGATAGAACGTCTATAGTCACATCGCTAAGCCTAATATTTGGCATGTGAAATCTGTATAATTTTAGGAGCTCATCAATAGTAAATTTATCACATAAAATAGCGTCAAATGGATTTTTCCCTTTATGTTGGGCATGAATCATTACTTCATAAGTATTATAGACTTTGTATTCATTAGCTAAAAACTTATCAATGTGCTTGAATGCTGAATCTACAAAGTCTATTTCTTTATATAAAGTATCATCGAGGTCAAAAATTATTACGCTATTTTGCTTCATTTATTTTGATGAAATATATGCTATGAGCTTCTCTATTACAAAATTAATTTCTTTATCGGTAAGATTAGAGCCACTCGGAAGACATAGCCCTGAGTCATAAAGTTTCTCAGCGCAATCATTCCCATAATAGGGTGCATCTTTATACACTGGTTGCATGTGCATTGGTCGCCACAGCCAGCGAGTCTCGATGTTTTCTTTGTCAAGAGCGAGGCGTATATCTTCTGGCGATTTTCCTGTAATCTCTTTATCGACAAGAATTGTAGAAAGCCAGAAATTTGAATCAAAATTTGAATCAGGATTTTGCATTACCGTTACGCCTGCTATATCTTTCAATCCTTGTGTGTATAACGCATGAATTGCGCGACGACGGTCAACGTGCTGCTTTAGCACAAGCGTCTGTCCGCAACCAATTCCAGCACTAACGTTACTAAGACGATAATTATAGCCAATAACTTCGTGATAATAATATGGGCGTTGTTCTCGTGCTTGTGTAGCATAGAATTTAGTGCGCTTTGCTGTTTCAAGTGATGGGCATATTAAGGCTCCACCACCCGAAGTAGTGATAATCTTATTGCCATTAAAACTAAGAACACCATAATTGCCGAGTGTCCCACATTTTTTACCATAATATTCCGAGCCAAGAGCCTCAGCAGCATCTTCGAGAATTGGAATATTATATTTATTTGCAATCGCCGAAATCTCATTCATCTTGGCAGGCATGCCATAAAGATGAACTGGAATTATAGCCTTTGGATATTTCCCTGTAACTTTTTTACGGTCTATTATAGCTTCTTCAAGAATTGTTGGCGACATATTCCATGTGTCGTGTTCGCTATCTACAAAGATAGGATTTGCACCTTGATATTTTACTGGATTAGCGCTTGCCGAGAATGTGAATGATTGGCATATAACTTCGTCGCCAGCTTCAACGCCGAGCATCACAAGTCCCAGATGAATGGCAGCAGTGCCCGCACTTAGTGCTACAATATGTTGACTACCAAGATAATCGCCAAGCCTGTTTTCAAATTCATCAACGTTAGGACCGAGAGGTACCACCCAACTCTCTTTGAATGCTTCTTCAATCCATTTCATTTCGTCGCCTCCTAAATGTGGATAAGACAGAAAAATACGAGAATTCATAATTACTTGTTTTTATTGGTTGTAAAGATACAATAAATTGAGCGGATAGGAAATATTTTTTAATCACATAGCGCTCAATAGATATTGTTATTTACCGATAAGTAGAAAACTTAATGTGCTATTACGTTGGATAATATAGTTTACAAATAAAGTCACCGCAATAACAATAAAAGCGACAATTACTGAAACTACTAAGAGTGGAACAAAAGATAATCCCATGCCACGCATTGGCTCTTGTAGTATTGTAAGAGGGAAAAGAAAGAAATAATGAAGAAGATATATTGATAGACTTTCTTTTCCAAGAAGTGTAAAATATCGTGCTACGGGTGATGGCTTTGGGGCATTACCGCTATATTCTTTATTGCTCCATGGGATAATTATAGTGAGAGCTATAATTATCAATCCAAAGTGTTCTAAGGGGAGAGCTATCAGTCGGGTAAATTCTGGGAGCATTGGTAATTCCCAAGAATAAGATAGATAATACCATGATGGTATGATGCAGACGATAGCAATCAAAAACCAGCCATTACTATTTATCATCGTCTTAAATGTGTCGCTATATCGATGTGCAAAAATGCCCATCATGAATATTGGGAAAAAACTTGCAAGAAGTCCTGCTCCAATTAGGTCGTTGTTCTCAAGTGGGAAGGAAACGAAATGGGCTAAAATTATCAGTGCAATATATACTCCAACGGATATAATAATTTGCACTATTGCATTTTTTATTTTAGATAAGATTATGCTTAATGGATAATAGACAATAAATATTTCAAATAGAGTGAGTGTAAACCAGTATCCATCTTTCCAATAACTGTGGTATAAACCATCTAAAGTTGATGAGATAGGAGAGAGCAGATTACTATGCGGAAAATACCATATCCATAGTGCGCTAACGATAAAAAAAGGTATGATTAATTGCTTAAATCGCTTCCAAATATTAGGACGTGTAAATGATGACTTATATGTGAGATAGCCACTTATAAAAAAGAACATAGGCATGTGAATTTCGCTTATCATCTTGAATATAAAGGCTGAGTCAATGTCGCGAATACACATTGTGATTATGTGTCCCATAACGACTACGAATATTGCTACTCCTTTTAATAAATCGAAGTATTGTAGTCGTTCTTTCTTTGTAATAGGTGAGTTCATCAATATATTTTTTATTCTGATAATTTTTCAATAAGCGACGGGTGAATAAAAGCCGTAGCAACGGCTGCAATGCCCGGAATCGTTACAACTACGCGACGGTCGCCTTTAATTCTCACAAATTCACCTTCGGCTCCCGCAAATATGCCTCCCATAATCCTAACTTTCTCACCACGTTTCATGGTAGCAAGATTAGCATCAAGATATATTACCTGTTCGTCAAAAGTTCCAGCAACGGCAATGAAACTCTTCATTTGAGTGTCAGGCACCACAATTGGGCGATGATTTTCACGATTCATTATGTAGCGTATAGGAAGTAGTGTATTTTCTTTATATCCTATAATTTCGTCTTTGGTAGCTCTTATAAATATAAGATTGTGTATTGAGGGTTTTAGTACTTTTATTCTACGTTCATCACGCATGACCTCACAGTATTGCATAGGTAGAAAGTACTCCATTTTGAGCCCCTCAAGTTCTTCTTTCACCAATAATTCACGATTGTATGTAACTCTTATTGCATACCAATTTTTGCATTCGTGAGCATCGGCAGGTGTTTGTGTGCTATTACTCTCCACTCTGATTTATATGGCTTTTATATATTACTCTTCGACGTAAAGGTACTTTAAAAATGGCAATATGAAAAATAAAAATAGTTTTCATCGTTCATATTGCCTTAAAATATTTATTTCACCGTTATTGTCGTGCCTGATGAGTGTGCCACCATTTGCGGTGCATATTGGCATTGTATTGTTGCAATGCCAAGGCTATACTGTCCTTGGGAAGTTACCGTAACGTCATAACTTATGATATGTGTCCCTTTAGGCAGATGTGCAATATATAGATTGGTAGCAGAATTTTTCAACTCACGATAAAACATTATTCCATCTTGATATTCCACGCCCGAAAGCTGATTTACTGGCTCTATGCTTGCGCAACGTTCATCGGTTAAGTTCACAAAATCAAGATCTTTAGATGATTTAATTAAGAATTGTACTTTTACCTTATCTCCTACTTGTAAAGTATTTGATTTAACCGATTTCCCATTAGTTGAAGTTGGCTGAATATATAGCGATTTCTCAATAGTCAAGCCATCAACTCCCACACTCTTTATGGAACTCATTTGGGCATTGTATTGGCAAAATACGCTTCCCCAAGCTGGATTGTTGCCATTTCGTGTGATTGAGATACTGTTCCCTTTACTATTAGGCAGATTTATAATTTGTTTGACATATCCTGTATATGAGTCGATAGAATCAATAACTATTTTATTATTGTTGACCGTAATCGATGATTGTTGCCCATCATTATCAATCCAATTACTTCCTGTCTTTAGTAACGAATAAATTGCATCGCTTGCCATAGTTGAAGAACCCCAATTCGTTGTTTGCTTTTGTAGTAACAACCATTTGCGTATAAGGTCAATATCTTTACTCTGTGGTTCTACTGCGTGAAATGAACGAAGCAGTAATGATGTTATTGCAACCTTGTCATAGTATCGATAATTCCCACTACGTAGATTATCCCAATACATTCCTGTCGCTGGCTTAGTTATTGCAAACTGGCGTATCGATTCAAGTATCGCTTTAGCGGTTATTACGTCGCCATTATCATTTAAAATAAGAGATAAAAATGCTTTGTCAGCCATGCTTTGCCCTTTCCAGTTTTCTGCTACCTCTTTTAATGCTTTTTTCTTAAATAGAGCTAAAGTCGTTGATAAAGGAATATCTTTAAAGAAAGAGCGTACATAAATATATGGTATAAATTCGCTATAATTGTATGTTTCTTTTTCGTTATCATAAATTTTGATAATATTTTTATCAAGATATTTTACACCTTCTAAAATCATCTTTTTAATATCTTCATTTTCTTCAAGATAGCCTATTTGACGTAGTTCACCAAGTGTCTGCATAACCTCATAAGTCGTATATGTATCCGATTCACACCCATGATACCAGCTCCACCCGCCATCATCTTTTTGTAACCCTTTTAGCGATTTAATCGCATTATTTGACGCATTTTCTATATTATTTTTATTGAAAAGCGTTGTGAGCTGTTCCATTTGAAGTGTTTCGGCTTGCGATTGAGAAAGCCAAGGGGTATTGCTCAATTCCACATTTTTAAGTTCCTCATTCTTTGCAAGTAATGAAATAAGAGCCGATTCTTTCGGATTGTCATTCCAGTATTTAAGAGCTTTATCAATAAATGGATATTTCTTTACTATCCCTTTAGCCATAAGGTTGCAATATAGATTACGAACTAAGCCTGTGGCGGTAATAGCATCAGATGTTTGGATTGTTGGCAATGCAGTAACGCAATACCACACAGGATTGTCGCAATATTCTAAAGTAATTCGGCTACCTTTAGGATATTTAGGCAATGTAAGTGAGAAATTTGCATCATTCTGTTCTAAGAAGAATGGTTTACTTTCAATAACTGGTGATGTGGCAGGAAGTATGGCAATAAGCGATTGTTCACCATCGCCAAAGGTAGCAGTTTCTGCCTTTATTCGATAGCCAATAAATGCGATAGAATCGGGTACGTTCCATGTCGTTGCAAATGTGGTTGTTCCATTAGCAGGAACCGACGTTTTTAGTGATTGTGATTGAATGATGTTTTTATTCTCAGGATTGAAAAGCTCGATTATTACGTCACAATTTGTAATAGAATCAGTGGAATTTAATATCTGAGCTTTGATTGTCGCTTTATCTCCATGGCGGAGAAAACGAGGTAAGTTTGGTTGAACCATTATTGGCTTATTTGCAATAGCTTCTCTTGTAATATTGCAATTTTCTAACGCTGTTGTGTAGGCAATAGCTTGAAACAACCAAGTTGTGTTTTCATTAGGAACATTAAATTCAAAAGATACATTTCCATCTTTATCTGTGCATAATAATGGTTCCCATAGTCCACATTTTACATCGTTAGTACGATATTGCACTGCTGATTCTTTTTGTGGCTTTACTTCGGCATCGGCAACTTCACAAAGTGCTCCATTAGAAGGAGCATCTTCACATTGTTCAACGGCAGTATATTCTTCTTTGGCAAATGCACTCTTATTAGCACTTCGCGCAAAGTATATATTATGATAATATAACGACATACCATAAGTATTGAGTGTCGGATATAGTATATCTATACCTTTTGTATATTTAAACTCGTTATATATATATAATGAGTTTAGGTAATATTTAATATAATTGATTTTACAATATTCTGTCCATGCTGATTTAAGGCTAAGTGCCCAGTCGTTATTAGCTATTGCATTCAATGATTTGTCATACATTTCAGCCATGAATGCACCTTGCACTGGAATACCGTTATTGTTTTTAAGTGAAAAGCTCCAACGCTCAATTGTACCAGGAACTATTTTATTACGGAATGACTTAACCGTTAATGTAACACTCTCAGCTGGAATACTTGGCGTAACTACGATATTGCTAACAATAGTGTTGAAATCCTTTGTCGTAAATAGAAGAATATGAGATTCTTTACCTTTGCTTTGAGGCATTTTTATATTTAATTGATGCATTCCTGTTTCATAATAAACCCAACCTTGTTCAACGACTTTTTTGTCAGAATATGCAACATAGTATATTGAAGATTTTTCGGGGCTATTTCCTATAAGAACCGATGCAACCGAATTTTCGTCACATGAAATATTTGTGTTAGCCACCCACATTGCCGATTTTATGGGCGAAGTTTTATCGGTAGGGCGGTAAATGATTATTTTATCTTCCCCTGCTTCGGTCACTGTATCACCAATAATTGAAACGCTCATTTTATATTCTCCCGATGGGATTCTTTCTAAATTAGCAATAGGTGCAGATGGCTTAAATGTGCCTTCTGTTGAAAATTTGCTTTCACCAATTGAGGTGAGCGTATATTTGCATAAAAACAGAGTATCACTAAGCTCAGATGTTGTGATAGTTACTGGTAGTTTGGTGGTTTTTGATGCAATGATATTCTCGGTATTTGACATTCGTATCCATCGAGCATTTCCGATACTAAAATTACCAGAATTTTCTTGTGTTTCTCCTGCTGTTGAGGTCGCCGATACGTTGATATTATACATATAATATTTCTTATTATTCTTAACAAAAACTGAATCGGGAATTGTGATGCTAAATTGACCTGAATTATTAGTTTGAGCCTCAAAAGATGTCATTGTTTCCTTCTCATTACTCCAAAACCATGATGATTTTGAAAGGGTGCAATTAATAGTAGTGTTGCTCAATGGAACTTGTGAATATGTCTTTATTACGCCATTAATTGTAATCTCTTTGTCTTTTGAATATTGCGGTTTTAGGTCGGTAAATTCTATGTAGAAAGATGGTGCTTTATACTCGCTCACTTCAATATTTTTACCACCAATCAAATCCTTACCATGCAGTACAAGTATCCTATGATTCCCATTTAATCCATTCTTTGGAATGCTAAGACTTGACGTAATTCTACCAAGATTATCACTTTTTAAAATTACACTATCTGCTACCTCTCCATTACTATTTGCAAGTACTACCTTGAATCTCTCTCCATTAACAACCTGTCTTTTCTCGTTAATATAGCTATAACACACCGCTACACACTTTATTGAATCACCAGGAGAGTACACTCCAAGATCGCTAAAGATATTGCAATTATACGGTTCGTGGGAATCGCTATTAGATGAATATCTTTGATAAGAAGTTAACGATTTAGAATAAATATCTTTCCCTTTACTTGCATAAATTCTGCCATTAAATGTGTTGGGAATGTTCACTTTGCCATCTTTGTCGGTAATGAAACGTTTAGTTTTTCCTTCTAATTTAATAGTAACACCACCTATTGGCGCACCTGTTTTACTATCAACAGCTATAACGTATCTTTTTAAATCACAATTTGATAAATCTATAAGATGAATATCTGTAACTCGCAAAATATCAGGATGCGAATTTGAATAATTCTTTTTTAGCACATTAGTTTTTGTCTCTTTATCATAATAATCCGATAACACAATATATTTTCCATATTCCAGTGGAGGAAATACAACTTTAGTTGTGTCCCACGATGGAGTAGAACTATTAAGTTTTACCGATTTGCTTACAATTAATTTGAGTTTATTAAATGGAACTTTGTTTTCCGAAAAATCACCGTCTGGTATCCTATAAATGGATATTGTAAAATCATTTAAGTTAGTGCTTATGCAATTTACTTCAATAATCTCTTGTCTCGAAAATACTGAGCCATTAGATATTGTTATTTTTGGTGCTGCTATTCTTTTTATTATTTCGAGAATATTATTTATTCTAATGTAATTAGGGAAACTTTTAGCAAATTGATTTAGTTGCACATAATAATCAGAAAGTTCTGATTTACTACTAATCATATTACTCATTGCAATCAAAATCTCTCCACTGAATTCTGACTTTTTGAATTTAGATAATAAATTTTCATAGTCATTCAATGTGAAGCCATTTTTACTTAATTGAAATAATTGTGCACTAATATATGGAGCATCGCTACCCTCATGAAATTTAATTATTTCATTGAGCGTCTTATTGATATATTGCTTAATGTTTAAGTCACCGTTGCTACTATTACTATTACGAGCCAGCATCACAGGTCTATCATCACTAAATTGATATAGAATTTCCATTGCGCGATAAGCAATAAAATCATAGATGGTGGGGCGAAAAATAGCGCCAACCTCGTTATATTCAATCACACCCTTATAAGTCGCGACTAAAGTATTTTGCAACACTTTTTTATCAATAAGCGATTCCTTGATGAGCGAAAATATTTTATCTGAAAATTGCTCTTTGTTCCATTCTGTAATGTCGGAGGGGATAGAATCGGTATTGTTATCACGATTTCTATTCTTATACATATTTTTTCTGTAATACGAAGAATATATCTCCGCTTCTAAAGAGTATAAAATGGCTTTGGTACTTGCTACCTTTTCAATAGCCGCAATACTATCAACACGCATTATCACACTTGGCACATTTTCTTCAGAAATAGACGACTTTGCTATGGAATATTGAATAAGTGATGCTATCACTTCGTTTGTATCTCCAGCTCTTAACGCAATATTAAGGGTACTATCGGCATGAGTAATTACATTCAATGGATATTCAAAATCGGGCTCATAATCTTTTGAGCCATTTACATTAATTGATGTCGATAATATAAATGCGAATAGGGATAATGCCAGAATCGCTTTCTGAAAGCATGTTTTTTCCATTTTACTTCTGTGTTAGTTATGAGTCGGCAAGTTAAATAAAAATCCCGACACATTGAAATAGAATGGTCGGGATTGTATAGAAAAGTTAGTTTTTGATTGTCCTATTGTGCTCTGTTTTGATTTTCGCCTCCCCGATGATGGTTAAGCATTGTACGCTTAAAGCGATTTTCAGCGCGCTTGAGCTTGAATAGCTGTTCCTTAGAAAGTATCTTAGAATATTTCTGAAAATATTCCGCTTCTATTTGCGCTTCTTTAGACTTTACTTCCGATAATGCTTCAGCAACTTTCTCATATTCAAGGTCTGATATATTCGTCTTAGATGCCGTGATTTTTTTCTCCATATCACGAGCCTCTTTATTTATTTGAAATACTTCCTTTTCCATCTCGGTATAGAGAGGAAAGAAATCTTGCTGTTGACTTTTGCTTAGCTCAAGTTCTTTTGTCATGAAATCGCGCTTATAGTCTCGCACTTCTTTCATCCATTTCCCGTGCTTGTCTTTTGTGCCTTGTGCTAAAACTGACGTTGCTGAAAATGAAAAGATAAGGCTCAGCAGTAGAGTATAATAAAAGTATTTTTTTGTCATCTCATTTTTGATTTTAATTGATACTGTCGTGACCAAATGCTGCGCCTACATTAACGCTATCTTCATACATCTCTTGCAGTAGTTCATATTCATCAAAATCATCAGTAAGAACATAATCATCAACAAATGATTCATTTTTAAAGGCTTCTGCAATAGATGGATTTATTGTGTTGTCGCTCGAATCATCACGCATTGTTGTAAATAC
Organism: Muribaculaceae bacterium; assembly: GCA_036661515.1. GTDB lineage: Bacteria > Bacteroidota > Bacteroidia > Bacteroidales > Muribaculaceae > HGM05232. The sequence continues at coordinate 23,320 of JAVWYO010000010.1, forward strand.
TTTCATCATACACCAAATACCTACAAACATTGCTGCCATGTATATCCATGGACGTGCGCGATGCCATAGCGATGGAGGAGTCTCTATTGTAAATTCTCTTTCGGGTAACGATTTTGTCATTCTTTCAGCAAAATCATTAAAATAATTATCCGGGACCTTAAATCCGGGGTCCTTACTCATATGGGATAATATGTCAGATTCTTCTTTTTTCATTGTTACGGATATATGACCGTTTAAATTCTAAAAGGTTTAATCAACTTGTGTAAAATATTGCTCAATTTTTTTCATCGCATGATGATATGATGCTTTCAATGCTCCTACTGATGTGCCAAGTATCTCTGACATATCTTCATATTTCATCTCATCAAAATATCGCATATTAAATACAAGACGTTGCTTATCGGGCAATTCATTTATTGCCTTTTGTAATTGTATCTTTAGTTCATCGCCATCAAACCATTCATCTGCTTCAAGTTCATTAATAAGAAAAGAATCACCATCATCGATAGAAATATTTTTTCTTGCTCTCTCCTTATTTAGAAAGGTGATTGATTCATTTATGGCAATCTTATATAACCATGTCGAGAGTTTTGCCTCTCCTCTAAAATATTCAACATTGTTCCAGGCTTTGAGCAATGTGTTCTGTAATATATCGTTAGCGTCGTCATGAGAGACTACCATCTTACGAATATGCCAGTATAATTGTTCTGAAAACAACGAGATAACCTCCCCAAATGCGTCACGACATGTAGAGTTGTCACGTAGTCTTAATACTAAATCTGTTTCGTTATATTGGGGTATAGATACCATCTATGAATTTTTATTGTGTAAATTTAGCCCAAAGTTTTTAAATTTGCGCCATACAAATGTTTTATTTGGTTTTTTTAATTAATTATAAACTTATTAACAATGGAATTATCGTCAAGTTCAATATGGATTGCCCTCGCTTTAACTACTCTTGCGGGGCTTTCAACGGGCATAGGTAGCCTTATGGCTTTTTTCGCCAAAGCCACTAACACTAAATTCCTTTCGGCTGCTTTAGGATTATCGGCTGGGGTAATGGTATATGTTTCTTTCATGGATCTTATTCCAAGTAGTCTGCATTCATTAGCTTCGCAATATACGCCTAAAATGGCTAATCTCATTGTCCTTTTGGCTTTCTTTGCTGGGATTATTTTGATTGCATTAATCGATTTCTTTATTCCTGAAGATGAAAATCCTCACGAAATTCATATAATGGATGACAAACCAAATAATCCGCGCTTGAAGCGCACTGGTGTGATGCTTGCATTCGCAATTGGTATTCACAATTTTCCCGAAGGGCTTGCTACATTTGCGTCAGCTCTCGATGGGCTTTCTGTGGCTCTCCCTATTGTCATTGCTATCGCTATACACAATATCCCTGAAGGTATTGCGGTATCGGTACCTATATATCATGCAACTGGTGACCGAAAGAAAGCACTTAAATATTCGGTCTTATCTGGATTATCGGAGCCTGTTGGCGCTTTATTTGGTGCAATGTTTTTACTCCCATTTTGGAGCCCTTTATTAAGTGCAACACTTCTTGCATTTGTTTCTGGTATTATGGTATTTATATCCTTTGATGAGTTACTTCCCACTGCCGAGCAATATGGGCATCATCATTACGCAATAAGCGGTGTTATACTCGGAATGGCAATTATGGGATTTGGATTGCTATTATTTTAACATATTGTACTATAAATATATAGCACTTATTAGCGAAATAAACATATTGAAAATTTGTGCATAGATATAAAAAAACATTATATTTGTGGTTTATTTAAGAATTTTTACTGCCATGGGAATAGATTTAATAAGTGCTATATGTATTATAATAATCAACTCAATAATCGTTTTTATTCTTTTGCGCAAAGCACACGGCGAGCGCACCATGATATTATTTGCATGCTTTGCATTGCTATATGTTTGCACCGATTTATACTATATTATTAATGTTGACGATATTCGTGCGGTAAATTCAGGACCATTCTCGTTTGCTGTCTTGGCTAATGGTATGGTAATAACAGTATTATTCTTGGTATTCCCTTTTGAATTTATATTACCTCAGCAAATCAAGAAACGTTGGATTTACGTATTAATGCTAATCCCTTCTTTAGTATATGATGGAATTTGGTTTACGCTCCAAGCGCATGGAATGAAAGTCCTTGAAATAGATAGCCCTCACATGCTATTAGTGAATCTGAGTGACGCGAGTGTGTGCCTTCGCATCATATACTTTGCCTATATAATGCTCCTTTTTGCTGGCGTAGTAGTTTTTGTTGCAATTGCTCATAAAAGATACATGACCGATAGAGTAATACGTTTCTATGCCTACGCTGCGATGCCTCTAATGATTATATATATTATTATGATTTTTATTGGGCTCACCCCCGAAATGTATGCTTTACACATGTTATATATAGGATGTTTCAATATCAGTATTACATATTTTCTTCTTCATCCCGATATATTAGCTAAAAAAATTGAGGACAATAGCGAGCCAGAAAATAGCTCTATCATAATAAGTCATTACGATCAAATAATAATTGATCAGCTAAATGAATTAATGACTGAGAAGAAAATCTATTGCCAATCGGAATTAACTTTGCCAAAACTTGCAAGCATATTAGGCACAAACCGAACAAAATTAAGCACTTTAATTCACAATAAAGGTTTTAGTACCTTCCAAAGTTACCTTAATACATATCGTATTAAAGAATTTAAGCGTATTATCGCAGAAAACGAATCCGATACGATTTCTGAAGCATCTTATCTCGCTGGATTTGGTAGTAAAGCATCTGTGTATCGGTGCTTTATGTCGGTATATGGAATGTCTCCTTCTGAATACTTAAAGAGTAAATCAATCTCTGTAACATCTGAAAAATAACTAATTACATGCTTTTATTGTGAAATTGAACCCATATTATTGTGTTTATAAACCCTAAAAGCATGCCATTAACTGTTACTTTGCTTTTACGGTGTCTTAGGAGAATTAGTAATAGTATGAAATGGAAAAGCGATGTTTTTACTTGCCTGTTGTTAACAGCCATAACATCATCATTTGAATGCTAATAATAAGAATAGTGAGAGTGTGACCCATAATGGTCTTATGAAAAAAAGATTTACCAAATTACCCTTTTTTTGCTTTAAAAAGTAATGTATGAAAAGAAATAGAATTTACTTTCATATTGCACTCATTTGCATTATCTTTGCCCCCAAATTAAAAAAGAGATATTTCAGAGCTTTATGAAAAATAAATTCAAAGAATATAACAACTTTAACCTCTCCTCAATTAATAAAGAGATACTTGAGAAATGGGATAGCGAGAATGTGTTCGCCGAGAGTATAAAGGAACGTGAAGGGTCTCCTTCATTTGTATTCTATGAGGGTCCTCCTTCTGCTAATGGTATGCCGGGAATCCATCATGTTATGGCACGTACAATTAAAGATATTGTGTGCCGGTTTAAGACTATGAAGGGATTTCAAGTAATGCGCAAGGCGGGGTGGGACACACACGGGCTTCCTGTGGAGCTTGGCGTTGAAAAATCACTCGGTATAACGAAAGAAGATATTGGCAAGAAAATTTCAGTTGACGATTATAATGCCTCATGTCGTCGTGAAGTAATGAAATATACTAAGGAATGGGAAGACCTCACGCACCGCATGGGATATTGGGTCGATACCAAGAATCCTTATATTACATACGATAACAGATATATTGAGAGCGTTTGGTGGCTTTTAAAGCAACTTTATAACAAAGCCTTCTTATATAAAGGCTACACCATTCAGCCTTATTCCCCTGCTGCTGGTACTGGACTTAGTACCCACGAACTTAATCAACCTGGTTGCTATCGCGATGTAAAAGATACTACTTGTATCGCGCAATTCAAGATTTCAGAACCTCGTGAAGAGATGCTCGGCTGGGGGACACCATATTTCCTTGCATGGACGACTACGCCTTGGACTCTACCTTCAAATACTGCCCTTTGCGTTGGCGCTAATATAACATACAACGCTGTGCGTACGTATAATCCTTATTCTGCTAAGCCTATTACCGTTATTGTTGGTGAGCCTTTAATGGCAACACTGTTTAATCCTAAGGCAGCCGATATTAAACTTGAGGATTTCAAGGCTGGCGATAAGCTAATCCCTTATGAAGTAGTTGCGCAATATAAAGGTAAAGATATTGTTGGTATGACTTATGAGCAACTTATGCCATGGGTTAATCCAGGTAATGGCGCTTTCCGAGTAATAAGTGGCGATTTTGTGACCACCGAAGATGGTACAGGAATTGTACACATTGCTCCCACATTTGGTGCCGACGATAATCGTGTCGCAAAAGCTAATGGAGTGCCTCCTTTGATGATGATTGATGCTGATGGCAATTCACGCCCGATGGTTGACATGACGGGCAAATTGTATGAAATAGATAATCTCGATGCCGACTTCGTTAAGAACTCTGTTAATGTTGAGCTATATTCGCAATATGCTGGTCGATACGTTAAGAATGCCTACGACGCATCTCTCGGTGCCGATGCCGACACTCTCGATGTGGAATTAAGCGTCCTTTTAAAGCAAACCGACAAAGCATTTAAGATAGAAAAGCATGTTCACAGTTATCCTCACTGTTGGAGAACTGATAAACCTGTACTGTATTACCCATTAGATAGTTGGTTTATTAAGACTACTGCATCGCGCGACCGTCTTATTGAACTTAATAATACGATTAATTGGAAGCCACAAGCTACTGGAGCAGGTCGCTTTGGTAAATGGCTCGAAAATCTTCAAGATTGGAACCTATCTCGTAGTAGATATTGGGGAACCCCATTACCTATTTGGCGCACTGAAGATGGCACCGAAGAAATATGTATAGGAAGTGTTGAAGAGCTATATAATGAGATAGAAAAGGCTGTCAATGCGGGATTTATGACAAGCAACCCTTATAAAGATAAAGGTTTTATTGTCGGTGATTATTCTGCTCAAAATTATGAAAAAATCGACTTACACCGTCCTTATGTTGACGATATAATTCTCATCTCTAAATCGGGTGTCCCTATGAAACGTGAGCTCGATTTGATTGATGTTTGGTTTGATTCGGGGGCTATGCCTTATGCTCAAATTCATTATCCTTTTGAAAATAAAGAGGCTTTTGATAGCAAGAGCGTTTTCCCTGCCGACTTTATAGCTGAAGGCGTTGACCAGACGCGTGGTTGGTTCTTTACGCTTCATGCCATTGCTGGAATGATATTTGACAATGTGGCTTATAAATCAGTTATTTCTAATGGACTTGTCCTTGACAAGAGTGGAAATAAGATGAGCAAGCGACTTGGAAATGCTGTCGATCCTTTTGGCGCAATAGAAAAGTATGGCATAGATCCATTACGTTGGTATATGATAAGTAACTCATCGCCTTGGGATAATCTAAAGTTTGACACTGAAGGGGTTGAAGAGGTGAGCCGTAAATTCTTTGGCACACTTTATTACACTTATTCGTTCTTTGCATTATATGCAAATGTTGATGAATTTGATAACTCAAAACCTCAAGTGGCGTTTAGTGAACGTCCCGAAATTGATCGATGGATTATCTCTTTGCTAAATTCTCTTATTGTCGAAGTTGATAAGCAACTTAGTGAATATGAGCCTACTAAAGCGGCTCGGGCGATATCCGATTTTGTTAATGATAATTTGAGTAACTGGTATGTAAGGCTTAATCGTAAACGCTTTTGGGGTGGGGTGATGAATGCCGATAAACTTTCGGCTTATCAAACACTTTACACATGCCTCGAAACGGTAGCAATGCTTATTGCACCTATTGCTCCATTCTTTGCCGATAAACTTTATCGTGACTTGACGAGCGTTACAAAAGGCGAAAACTCATCTGTTCACTTGAAGAATTTCCCAAATCCCGATAAAACTGTGATAAATGCTGCTCTTGAAGAACAAATGAGAGTAGCGCAAGATATAACATCAATGGTGCTTTCTCTTCGCCGTAAGGTGAGCCTGAAAGTGCGACAACCTCTTACGTCTATAATGATTCCGGTATTTGATGACGTTCAGCGTAAGGAGGTTGAGGCAATGAGCGCATTAATTCTTAATGAGGTTAATGTGAAAAATATCAAATTCGTTGATAATGAGGCTGGAATACTCGTTAAGCGTGTTAAGCCCGATTTTAAAAAATTGGGACCTAAGTATGGTAAAATCATGAAACAGTTGGCGAAAGCTGTTGTTGAAATGAGCCAAAAGGATATTATTACTTTTGAAAAAAACGGCACCTTTACGCTTAATATTGAGGGTACTCCTGCGGTAATTGTGCTCGACGATGTGGAAGTTATCTCTGAAGACATTCCAGGGTGGTTAGTGGCAAATGATGGTAATCTTACTGTTGCTCTCGATATTACACTTACCGAAGACTTAAAGCGTGAGGGTATAGCACGTGAAATAGTGAATAGAATACAAAATATTCGTAAGAGTAATGATTTTGATATTACCGACAAAATTATCGTGAAAATTAGCTCTAATGAAAATTCCGATTCTGCGATAAACGAATATAAAGAATATATTGCTAAGCAGGTATTGGCTAATTCTATTGTAATTACCGACTTGGATGCTGAACACGATAAAATTGAACTCGATTTAGACGATTTTAAACTTAATGTTATAGTTGAAAAGGCTTAGCCTATTATGCTGTATCATTTATTTCAAAATAAATAAAACTCAAATATATAATTAAAATGGCTGAAAAAACACGATATTCAGATGAAGAATTACAAGAATTTAAAACTATAATTCTTGAAAAATTAGAAACGGCTAATAAGGATTTTGAATTGTTGAAATCAAACATAAGGAACACCGACGGAAACGATACAACCGATACTTCTCCTACATTCAAGGTGCTTGAAGAGGGCGCTACGACACTGGGTAAAGAAGAAGCAGGACAACTTGCGCAACGTCAAATGAAGTTTATTCAACACCTTCAAGGTGCTCTGATTAGAATTGAAAATAAAACTTACGGTATTTGTCGTGAAACAGGAAAACTTATTCCGAAGGAACGCTTGCGTGCTGTGCCTCATGCTACACTTGGAATTGATGCTAAAAACGAGGGTAAAAGATAACTAAAGATAGATTGATGAAGTTAACTAAGGGCTACTTGGCAGCGATAGTAATAATTGCTGTGATACTTATTGACCAAATTCTGAAAATTTGGGTGAAAACTCATTTCTTTTATGGCGAAGAATTGTTGATTACCGATTGGTTTCGATTATATTTTATCGAAAACAATGGCATGGCGTTCGGATTTGAGTTCGGCAGTAAATTGTTATTAACGTGGTTCAGAATTATTGCAGTAGCCTTATTTATCTACTATATTATTAAAATTAAGGGGCTTAATGTTATTAAACGGGGTTATATAGTATGTCTGTCGTTAATTACTGCTGGTGCAGCCGGTAATGTGATTGACTGTATTTTCTATGGACTAATTTTTAATAACCCAAGTTATCCCGAAGTAGCCACTATGTTTCCCCCCGATGGCGGATATTCTACGCTATTCCATGGACGTGTAGTCGATATGCTATATTTCCCACTCGCATCATGGGATTGGCCTAATTGGATTCCTTATATTGGTGGAGACCATTTTATATTTTTTCAACCCATTTTTAATATTGCCGATGCAGCGTTAAGTGTTGGGGTTGTAATATTAATTCTATTTTATTCAAGTAGCCTTTCTATTCCTGTGAAGCAGGAAGTAAAAAAAGAAAATGACGAGTCTTCAGAAACGTCAAAAGATGATTGATTAATGTATAAGTCATTAATAATATTTGCGTTTTTACTATTTCTTGTAAGTTGTGGTGGCACACCAAGTTATGTAATTGATAAGGACGATATGGTGTCGCTCCTCGTTGATGTGCATAAAGGTGAAGCGGTGACTGAAATTGATGGCGCACATTATTATAACGACTCCTTGAAGAAAATGCTTAAACAATCAATCTTTATTAAGCATGGCGTAACTCAAGAACAATTTGATACATCGCTGGTGTGGTATGGACACAACATTGACAAGTTTATTGAGGTGTACGACGAGGCTATTATTAAACTTCAAGAAGAAGACCGATATATTGTTGCTCAAGCAAGAGCTGCCGGTAATGGAACGCCACTGGCTACTGGTGATAGCGTAAATCTTTGGACGAAAGAGAGTATACGCTTATTCCGCCAAAATCTTGGAAATGGTGAGGTGACATTCAATCTTCTTACCGATAATAATTTCAAAAAAGGGGATCGTTTCCAATGGGCGTTTTTACTCCTTAATAATCAAAGTAGTGTAAATGTATTTCTTGCTGTGGATTATAAAGATGGCTCAACTTCTTATACTACAACATCATCAGATTTTGAGGGCTGGAATAGATTCTCTTTACAAACCGACTCCGCTCGTGTGCCACGACGCGTATATGGTTATGTAGATTATAAAGCACCAAAGAAGTCCGAAATCGTTTATTTAGATAGTATATCTTTAGTCCGTACAAGATTAGATAATGCTAATTATTCATCAATATATTCTCAAAAAGCGCTTGAAAAAAATAAGAAAACGCAATAACGAATATCACAGTGAGACGCTCATATTTATCACATAGCACATTATTTTGTGGCGAATACTATAAAATGCACTGTTGTAAAATCACCGACAACCATGTAGAACTTTCTCCGTTTGACATCGAAACGGAAGCCACAGAATTTATCGATGGCACAATAATCATTGGAAATATAAATTTATTACAGCATCTCAAAGAAATTAAGGAGTTATCAATCAACGATATTATTTCTTATTTAAATCTTCATTCCCTAAATTATGAAGTAGGAAAGCCATTCACAATCATAACTTTAATCGTTCAAGACACCACTCCATCAGTTAACATTCTTTTTTAGAAAGAATATTGCAATATCAATTCTTATATTTGTAATATCAGCCACACAACGAAAAAAAGCAAAAAGGGTGCGTACACTGCGTAATGTGCGTAATCCATTTACATGTATAATAGATAA
>JAVWYO010000011.1:0-1360 GCA_036661515.1 Muribaculaceae bacterium
GGTATGGGTAGGGGCTTTGTACGTCTTATTTTACGGATAAATGAAAGAGCCGTGTAGTGATAGTAAAAAAAGAAATGAAACGATAAACCAATCCTAATAATTACCAACTTTACATTAAAGATAATGGAGGATACAGAACTTACTCGGATAAATAAAGATGCTGAACTGTATAAGAGCTTGAAAAAATAAATAATATTTTAAACTGTTATTTTTTTCCGAAATTATATGTATATTTGGGAAATTTTATATGATAATAAACTATGCAGAGCATTGAAAATAAAATATATACAAAGATAAAATACAGTGGAAAGGGTAAACTGTTTTTCTCTGATAATTTTGTCAAATATGGAACGCCTGACTCCATCACTAAAGCACTGACAACACTCTGTAAAAAGGAGATTTTAGTTAGGTTAGCTCGTGGTGTCTATTTATATCCTGAATTTGATGAAAAATTAGGATTAGGAATGCTTATTCCCTCTGCAAGCACCATTGCGAAAGCTATTGCAAAGCGAGATAAAGCTCGCATTGCACCCATTGGAGCATATGCTTTGAATGCGCTTGGGTTATCTACACAGATTGTTACAAATGTTGTGTACCTTACAGACGGCACTCCACGTAAAATTCAATTGGCAAAACAAAAAATTACTTTCAAACACACAGCCCCTAAAAATCTTGCATATAAGAGTGATATTATGATGTTGGTAGTGTCAGCATTAAAAGAAATTGGGAGTAAAGATATAACCGAAATTGAGTTATCAAAAATAATAGAGGTGCTTTCACAAGAAAAAAGAGAAAACATACTTATTGATTTAAACCTTGCACCTGCGTGGATACGTAAAATAATTCTCAACTTACAACAAAATGAATTGGATTAGTCTAAAAAAGGAAGATAAACAAATTTTAATAGAACAGCTTTCTGGTAAAATTCAACTCGATAGTGCCTCTATTGAAAAAGATTGGTGGGTCACGATGGTATTAAAAGCCTTATTCTCATCAGAGTATGCACCTTATCTGTCTTTCAAAGGAGGAACGTCATTGAGTAAGTGTTTTCACCTAATCAATAGATTCTCTGAGGATATAGATATTGCTATAAACAGAGACTTTTTAGGTTTTGGTGGGAAATTATCTAAAACGCAGGTTAGTGACCGACTTCGTCGAGCTTCTTGTAGCTTCGTTCGTGAAGTTTTAGCTAAAGAACTTTCAAATCAACTTATTACCTTAGGTATTCCAACCAGTGAATTTGAAGTTAAAGTTAATGTAACAAGTGTAACTACAACAGACCCCGAAATTATTGAAGTTCATTATAAGTCCGTTTTATCCGATTTGAGTTATGTGAAGAATAACGTTTTGGTAGAAATTA
>JAVWYO010000011.1:1370-32147 GCA_036661515.1 Muribaculaceae bacterium
GTCTATGAGTGAACCAACACTACAAATTGAGGGGCGTTCAATAATTTCTGAAAATATGCCTCAAGCACCATATTCTGACGAGTCGTTTATATTAACAGCTGTATCTCCCAAACGTACATTTTTAGAGAAAGCCTGCCTACTTCACGAAGAGTTTGCCCAAACGACACGAGATGTACGATCTTATAGGATGTCACGCCATATATATGACTTAGAACGTTTGATGGATGATAAACTTGCAAATGAAGCATTAAATGATAGAGATTTATATCTTGCAGTGATAGAACATCGTAAAAAATTTATAGGATTAAAAGGATTTGACTACACAGAACTATTGCCTCAAAATATTTCATTTGTGCCACCTGTCAATATTCTTGATCGTTGGAAAAGTGATTATGAAACTATGCAAATATCTATGATCTATGGAAATTCATTACCATTCTATGTGTTGATTGCACGAATAAAAGAGCTGAATGAACGATTTAGAAAATTAAAATATTAAAAAAATCTGTCAACTAAAGAATACTCTTATATCATGTTTTAAATGCTACATTGTATCAAAATTATTTTAGCATTAGCATGCCTTCTTCCATTAATATTCTGTCGATTTGCTTTGCGGCACTCCATCTATCGATATCATTTCGATTTTCAAAGATTAGAATTATAGTATCGGTATCGGGATATTTGGCAGCATAAATTTGGAAACCGCCATTATCACCAGTGTGATAAATTTTTGTTGGAAATCCAGGTGTCTTATCAATAAACCACCCATATCCATACCATGTGTTGTCTCTATTCTGATATTCGCAAAATTTGCTTCCAGTTACTTTTATATGTGTGGAATAGGCATCACGTTTTAATTTGTCACTAAAACATATATTTTTATTTAGTGAGTTTTCCCATTTAAAAAAATCACGTGTGGTTGAATATATTCCACCATCGGATTTTGTAGCAAAGAATGTTTCTTCGCCAAAGTCATATTCATGCCATATATCACCACATTTATCGGTATAACTTTTAGCATCTGTTATTACTACTTCTTTTTTTGTGTCTCTATCATTACTTTTAATCGGGGTTTCCTTTATATATCCATGAGCCATATTAGGGATTACTCTGCGTGGTGAAAAATATAGCGTGTTTTTCATACCCGATGGTTGAAATAAATGCTTCATTTGATAAGTTTCAAAGTCGGTTCCGGATATGCGATTAATTATTGCATAAAGTAATTGAAACGTAGGATTTACATAATCGTATTGCGTGCCTGGTTCAAACTTCAATGAATCGAGTGTAATCATATATTCTATGCTCTGTTCGTCGTTGATGTTGAGTGTAAAATTTCTGTCACTTCTTGGTCGCAAATCAGGCACCCCCGAAGAATGGCTCATGAGATGCTTTAACTTTATTTTCTTCCATATATCGCTCTTAAATTCAGGGAAATATTTAGCAACAGGGGCTTCAATGTTTAGAAGCCCAGCATCTTGCAGGGTCATTATAGCAGCAACAGTGAATTGCTTTGTAACTGATGCAATATTGAATCGAGTATTTGGAGTTATTAGTTCACCAGTATTAGTGTCAGCTATGCCATATTGCTTTTCAAATATCACATTTCCTTTATGAGCTATGAGTATTGACGCGCCCGGTGTATCGTACCTATATTGCTTGCACATTAGTGAATCGATGCGCGAGGCTATGTTGCGGGCTGAAATGGGTTGCGACAATAGCAATATTAATAATAGAGAGAGTTTAAATATCTTCATGAACAAACGCAATTGTTTCATCATTTGTACCACTTCTATACCATGACATTCCGCACTCACTAAATGAATATAGATCTTTTACATTTGAGATTCTATTTTTTAAGAAGTATCTAACAAAAGCACCACGAGCCGTCTTTGCCATGACAGGTGAAACCGATTTTAATCCATTAGCTGTTACTTTGAGAAATGCAATGGTAATAATTCTTGCCACAGTAGATATACGCTTTGCATCGAAAGAGGAAAAAGTCTCCTTGCTACTTACGTTTAGAAGGATATGTTCTTCATCGTCATTAAGGGCTAATAATAATTCATCGGTAATATTTTTATTCCAATATGATTGCATGTTATTTCCAAATCCTTCAAGACGCGTATAAAATTCCATTCTATATGGCTTAATAAGGTCTAAAGGGCGTAATAATCCATAATTTCCGGAGCCTATTCTTAAATGTTGTTGGGCATAATCAAAATCATCACGACTAAAATCATTAGCACGAAGTGAACGATATGCCACCCCCCAATAAGCTAAAATAGCCTCTTTTGAATGACTATCAGGAGATAAAAAATCGTAAGCCCATGCTTTAGCTTTCATGGAAAGGATAGGACTTGTTGCCAGCATTTTTGATATTTCATCGACAGGCATCATCGTCAACTGAAGCATAATATCATTAGCTTGCTGTTGAAAGACAGGCTGTGTGTGAAATGGGATATTTCCCGTTCTTTTCACATCAATACGCTTTGCAGGCGACATAAGAGCTATCATAAAACTCAGAATAAATTATTTATATAATCGGCATTTACGACACTTATTATTGTTTTACCATCGGGAGTATAATTAGGCTTTGGCAGGCTAAGCAGGTTACTCAATAATGTTTCCATTTCTTGTTGTGATAATACTCTACCATAAGGAATGGCAGCACTACGCGCAACGATTAATGCTATGTGTTCATATATACGAGTGGCAAGATTATTTCCGCCCTCTATCACCGAGTCGATGACCTGCAATAATAAATCTTTAACATCAACCCCTTCAACTTCAGTAGGAAGCCCATTTATAGACCATGAATTATCACCAAGAAATGCAATATCGAAACCAAGTTTTTGCATTTCGGGTTCACGCTCTTCAATAATAAGATTTTGAGCAGACGATAGATGTAACACTTCGGGGAACATGGTTCGCTGAGAAGAGAAAGAGCCCTCTTTCTGATTAAGCATATATTTATCAAAAAGGATGCGTATGTGTGCTCTATGTTGATCAACAATCATAAGTCCCGACTTTACAGGAGAAAGTATATAACGGCCTCTAAGTTGCAAACACGATAACATAAAAGCATCATCACCAATTAATTCTTTGCTTTCAACAGTGTGGATTTCTTCAATAGGAACATTTTCATTTTGCAAAGCAATTTCATTAAGGCTTTCGCTTTTACTCTTTTCAAAATTCCGATAAAGGCTCTCCCAATCTTTATCTACATTTGGCTTATAAGCTGGCGAAAAATCGGGATTTGAGTTTTTGCGCTGTGAATTAAAAGGATTATAACTTGTGTCAATGTCTATTGGAGGTACACTTGTATTATTTAATGGAGAAAACACAGGGATATCAGGTGCGCCTTCTGTATCAAAATCGATGGTTGGAGCAACGCTAAAGCGTCCTAAAGTCTCCTTAACAGCCGCTGAAATAATTTGCCAAATAGATTGTTCATTTTCGAATTTTATTTCAGTTTTTGTTGGGTGTATATTTACATCTATAGTTTCGGGATTAACCGAAAAGTTCAAGAAATAATTTGGTTGTTCATCATCGGGAATTAGCTCTTGATAGCTTGAAACAATAGCCTTATGAAAATATTGATGACGCATAAAGCGACCATTAACAAAAAGGAATTGTAATGGATTGCGTTTACGAGCATTTTCGGGCTTACTCACGAATCCCTCGATTCTAATAAGGGTTGTGTCGAGGCTTACGGGGATAAGTTGACTTTCAAAAGTGCGTCCAAATAGAGCCACAATACGTTGTTTAAAATTTCCGCTCATCAATTTACTCATAATATTATCATTATGAATGAGCGTGAACTCCACATTATGGTTAACTAACGCAAGTTTTTCAAATTCTCTAACAATATTACTAAGTTCTACTTGATTATTTTTCAGAAATTTGCGTCGAGCAGGGACATTAAAAAAGATATTTTTAATAAGGAAATTGCTGCCTGGCGTGCAAAATATAGGTTCTTGGCTCTCGCATGTAGAAGCACTGATGATTAACTGCGTTCCCATTTGTTCACCAGCCTTCTGTGTACGCAATTCAACTTGAGCAATAGCGGCAATTGAGGCTAAAGCCTCGCCACGAAAGCCCATAGTGTTGAGCGTGAAAAGGTCGTCGGCTTTTTTGATTTTAGACGTAGAATGACGTTCAAAAGCAAGACGAGCATCGGTGTCAGACATTCCACAGCCATTGTCAATGACTTGAATTAGAGTTCGTCCAGCATCTTTGAGAATAATCTCAATAGATGTAGCACCAGCATCAATACCGTTTTCAACAAGTTCTTTAATCACCGAAGCCGGGCGTTGAATAACTTCGCCTGCAGCAATTTGGTTAGCTACAGAATCGGGTAAAAGTTTTATTACATCGCTCATATTTCTATTTTCCTTTCTTTTCGGTTATTGGTGTTTTAGGTGTTTCCTCTTTAGGTGGTGTTTCTGTTTTTTCATCAACAGGGACAGCCACTGGAGCCGTAGCTGGGAGCTTCGCATTAGTCTTACGATGCTTAGTAGTTTTTTCGGGTTCAGCGAATAATTGAATCATTTCATCAGAGATATTGAAAATATCATCTTTATTCTTAGGCCGCAGATTAAAATGCCATTTAAAGCCCGGCAAAAAGTAATCGGACTTCTTAGCGAGGTACAACGGAATTGCTTTTCCCGTAACCTCAGGCCACATCTTTAGCCTATCAACTTCTTTTTTCTTGAATTTAACGATAAGGAAACTACTTTCGGAAAACACTAATTTGTTATAAGTAGAATCATTCTCTTGAGGATAGAAAATAGATTGCACATTACCATTAACATCGAGTTGCGTGATGTCGCCATCTTTAAAATAGGCAATCATCTCTTTCCCCGACAGTTGATTATAATAATCGCCCTCAATGCTATCGCTCATAAATCCATAATCGGGCAATTTCGCCCAATCGACAGTGCTATCATTGAAATGCACATTTATCTCATTGCCAAGTATTTGCCTGTTTTCATTCCATACGATTGGGTGCCGATACATATTTAGAATGGAATCGGTATCAACAAAGCTTATCGAATCGGCAAGTCCTTGCATATCAACTCTAAAGAAACGCACACGATGATAAGATGTCATAACCCGTGAAGAATCTTCGAGAAGATATGTGCGTATTGTGTCGCCATGAAGATATAGAGTATCTTTTTTAGAAAATTCCATAGCACGTGCATGCTTAGTAGCAAACGAGGTATTTTCTTTTTCATTATGGTATCCATAATTTCCTTCCAGAATAGAGCTACGAGTAGAATCGGTCAATATCATGTTACCAAACGCCTCACCGAAACCTTTATTTCTGTCATAAAATATGGTGTCGCCCGTGAGTTTTTGCCCATCTTTTCCGACAATCAGGGAACGATTATAAAGTGTTGCATTCTCAGTGGTGGTGTTGTACCAACCATTGTCGGAGTAAATAATGTTGCTATCCGATAGAATTGTAGTGTAACCAACGATATCGGCAATGTGCGTATTTGTGTTATAATGAAGAGTATCGGTCTTCATTGTATATTTTTTATTTACAAGTTCAACATCAAATAGAAATTCGGCATTCTTGGTGTCGGGTTCGTATTGCCCATATACTGATGATAATTCGTTTTCGGAATCAATAATTTTACCGCCCTCAAAATAATAGCCAAGATTAGCAGCCATATCGTAATCGAGACTATCAGTGAATAGAGTAACATCACGATTTTCCATCTTCACATTATACCTAAGTTTTGCCAACTCCTGCTCGCCATTGTAGTACATTACATCGGAAAAGACAAATAATGTATCGCCCTGCTCCATTCTCACATTGCCAAAAGCATCAAGGGAATTTGTTTTGTCATAAAAATAAGCACTGTCACAATACATGAACATACCCTCTTTTCTGAACTTAACATTACCCGTAAGTACTTGATAATCTTTACTTATGTTTTCGTCCATGCTAAGTTTATCGGCATATTCCAAAAACACTTTATTTTTTTGAAGTCTATTAGCTTTAGGAATTTGTGGTGCAAATACGTTTTTCTTCTGCGCCCACGCCGTTTCTTCAAGCATCACGTTAAGAAAGCATATAGCCAAAAGGCATAAGAATCCGCTAAGAACCTTATGCCCATGATTATGTAGTATCTTTTTATTTGGCATTTCTGCAAATTATTTTTTTATCCAACCGTCGTATTTAAACTCGCAATTACGCCAGCCATCTTCAATACGAACGTATGTATCTTTTTGTTTTTTCTTAATCCAATTGTCAATAACTTTTGCTTTCTGCGCTTTTTCATACATAGCTTTCAGCACTTGATAATCTTCGGATAAAGTAGCTTTGTGACCTTCTGTGCGCTCAAAAAGTTTTACGAGAGCAACAACTTCCCGACTACTCTTAGGGTCACGCATAATAAATGGTTCTGACATGTCACCAACATTCATTTTATCAACAAGTTTTGATACCTCTTGGGGTAGATCGGCCATTTCATATTTTGTTGTTCCTGATTTTTGATTAACCATTAGCCCCTTATTGTTACGAGAATCTTTATCTTGAGAAAGATATTGAGCAGCTTCTTCAAAACTAAATTTTTTATTAACGATATCAGTTTTTACGGAATCAAGACGAGTTATAGCTTCCGTAAGATCTTTATCAGACACCTTTGGGCGTAATAGAATGTGACGTGTGTTTACTCTATCGCCACGTTTTTCAATAAGTTGTATAATGTGATATCCGAACTCTGTTTCTACGATTTTAGAAACTTTCTTAGTGTCATTTAGATTAAATGCTACACTTGCAAATTCAGGTACCAATTCGCCTTTTCCTTTGAATCCTATTTCGCCGCCATAAATTGAGCTACCATCTTCAGAATAAAGAATAGCTAAAGTTGAAAATTCACTTTCACCACTGCTCACTTTGGCAGCATAATCACGAAGTCGTGATTTTACTTCATCAATTTCCTGTTGAGGAATTGTTGGATTAAGTGTTATAATTTGTACTGCTACCTGTTTAGGGATATATGGTACACTATCGGTAGCTAATGAGTTGTAATATTTGCGTACATCAGAAGGAGTTGCTTTGATAGACTTAGTCAAACCACGTTGTACTTCTTGAATGATGTATTGATTACGGATAACCTCCACCATTGCTTCACGCATTTCAGACATAGGTTTTCTGAAATATTCTTCAACTTTCTCTTTAGAGCCAAGATTAGTTATAAAATAATTAATACGGCTGTCAGCTTGTTGAAATACCATAGCATCTTGAACTTCTACAGTATCGATTTTTGCTTGGTGCAAGAAAAGCTTTTCCACAGCAATTTTTTCGGGAATGACGCAATAAGGGTCGCCATCAATTGATTGGCGTTCAGACTGCATCTGCATATATTGTTCCTCAATTTCTGATTTGTATATAGGTTCATCGCCTACTACCCAAGCGACTTCTTCGGCAATATTATTTGCAAAAGCCGTAAGCGCACCTAAAAATATGCAAGTTGTAATAAATCTAATTTTCACTGTCGTAATATATTGTATAAGTTAGTACTCGTGTTGTCCTTTTTTATTTTTGTTTGTAATTTAAAATAAGCGTTCCATCATTTATAGCTTCATCATATAACACTTTTTGAAGCTGGGCATCAAATTTTCGCTGATTAGAGTTTACAAAGATCTCTTTTATTTGTTGCCTGGCAAAATCGAAAGGCATAATATCGCCTTTTTCTTTATAATCGGTTATGTTTAATAGATATATAAATCCTTTTTCTTCTACTTCAAAATTCTTTGTTTCTTTAACGAATCTATTAACGTCGGCAAAATTATATGGGATATTCTTTTCGACATCGCTCCAACTCACCCATCTATCTCTAAAATAGTCATAATGGATAGCACCATTAAGTCCATATTTTTCAATTTTATCAATATCTTCGCGCTTTGCACTTTTAATCCATTTCTTCACATCATTTACTTTTGGCGCATCGATAGCGACTTTAATATATATACCTTTAAGTATAGGAGCCGACAATCTAAAGTTAGATATATTGAGATTGTAATAGGCTTTAATAGTATCCTCTGGAATGTTCATTAACTTGTCGTTGCTAAGTATCATGCCCTTTCGGTACTCATACATTATGAGTTTATTGCGATAATCATCTACCATGTTATTAATCTTTTCCATAGTTGGAATGTTTTTAGAAGCGACTTCACTCAGTAGCTTAGAATTAATCCATTCGTTGATGTAGCTATCGACAAATTTAATACTATCGTCTTTAGATAGCCCAGATGGCACAGCCTTTATAACATCTTGTTTTAAAAGAGATTTGCTCCCAATAGTAACTAATATATCTTCTTTCTTAACGTCTTCACCAGTTCCACAAGCAGTGAAACCGAGAACAAGAATCATAAGAAAGAAGATATATCGTGTCATAATTATTTTACTAATTTGAATTAACTTTCAAATTTAGTAAAAATAATCTATTTAATTTTCTCCAAGACCTTTTTATTTATCTTTACGGGATATTTATTCTTTAATTCTTTCACCCATTTGTCTTCAAGCACTGTTTGATAATCAGCAGTTACTTGTCCACGAACGTCGGTAGCTTCTTCGGGTTGGTCAATAATTTTACCATTAGTAAGGAAATAAATAGGGAAACGTGCGTCGGCATTTTTAGTGTCTTTTGTTCCATTAAAAGCGAGTTCATCAACTATTTTGTTTTCGCCCTTCCCAACAAGCACTTTTTCTACGCGAATATCTTTTTTAAATTTACTACGAAGTGCTTTAATAATGGTGTCGCCACCAATATTTTTAAGAGATGCTTTTACTGCACGTGCAATGGAATCATTAGAAACTTGAATAATCAGTCCTTTGTATTTTGGTGCGTCCCAACTGTATTTATCCTTATTGTTTTTAAAGTATTCTTCAAGTCCATCAACATCTTTAGATGCACCGTCCCAAACTTTTTTATTGCTTATTTCGAAAAGTAGCATTCCGTCGCGATATTCATTCACTAAATTTCTATAAGCAGGATATTTTAATGCAAGTTGGCTTTTTTCATAATCAACAATCTTCTCGTTGCAGGTTGATTCGATAGTGGAATTGATAAAAGTTTTTCCACCTAATAATGTTATTTTATAACCTGTCATTTTAGGTACTATGTCTTTTACAAGCACTTTTTTATTACCATAGGTAATTATAACTTTCTTAGAATCGGCAATCTTGCTTGTATATATTGAATCGAATTGACCATTTTTTTCAAGCTCAGAAAATAAATATGCTTTAGTCTTTTCGTTTACTTTTAGATTGTATTGCTTTTTGAGTGCTTCAATTTTTTCACTTTTAGCAAGGCTACTTCTTTCATCATTAACAAAAGTTGCTACGATCTTATCTTTAACATTTTCAAAAGAATCAATTTCTTTTGAATCTATTTTCTTGATGATGTGAATACCATAAGTTGTTTTAAATGGCTCAGATATAGCTCCATTTTCGAGAGCAAAAGCCACCGTTTCAAACTCAGGCACCATCTCTCTTGTACCAAACCAAGGTAGTTCACCGCCTTTACGAGCAGAACCAGTGTCGTCGGATTCTTTCTTAGCAATTTCTTCAAAGTTAGCACCAGCCTTCACAAGTTTATATATACTATCCATTTGAGCTTTCTTGCGATTAGCAACTTCAGGAGTAGCATCGCGAGGCACAAGTTTCATAATGTGCTTTACAAGGACAGTTCCTTTAGCCGCACGACGTGCACCAGGTTTAACGATATGGAACCCGAAAGGAGTTTCTACTACTTGTGAAATTTCACCTTTTGGCGTGTTATAAGTAGCATATTCAAATGTATAAGGCAACTTTCCAGCAACGATGAAACCCATGTCGCCATTTTTATCTTTCGTGTAATTATCAATAGAATATTTTTTAACAAGAGCACCCCAATCCTCACCATTGACGATACATTTACGAATGCTATCGAGTTTATTTTTATTTCCAGCTTCAAGCGAAATCATGAGATGACACACTTCAACATCTTCTTTCATTCTATCATAAGCCTCCATTGCGAGACGGTTTTCAACACTCTTATCTTCGAGATAAGGTTGAGTTAGCTCATTACAATAGCCATTAAATTCTTTTATAAATGCAGTAGTTGTGTCGATACCAGCAGCTTGTGCGTCGGCAACTTTCAATTTATAAATAACAAACATATCCAAGTACTTGTCTAATGATTGTTTTTCAATCTGTTGTTGGTTGTTTTTGTTATATAAATATTCAAATTCCCCTTTCGTAACATCTTTATTGTTGATTTTCATCAGCACAGCATCGGAGGAATTTCCAGCCCAAGAAAAAAAAGTAACAGCCACAATGGCACCAAGAAATATTCTGTTTCTCATTATTAATTATTTTTGATTTACTATAATTTGCTTTTTAAACACTTCTATATAACGAAATATTTTCATTAAAATTATATGAATATTTATAAATACACAATTATTTGATCTTTATCCACGACTGTAGTTAGGAGCTTCGCTCGTTATTGCTACATCGTGAGGGTGGCTTTCTGCCACGCCAGCGTTGGTAATGCGTGTAAAATCGGCTTTATGTAGCTTTTCAATATTTTCAGCGCCACAATATCCCATTCCCGCTCTGAGACCTCCAAGCATTTGATAAACTACTTCATATAGAGAGCCTTTAAATGGTACTCTTGCAGCAATACCTTCGGGAACGAGCTTTTTGTTATCGGTTTCCCCAGCTTGGAAGTATCTATCTTTAGAGCCTTTTTCCATAGCTTCGAGAGAGCCCATGCCTCGATATGATTTATATTTACGTCCATTAAATATAATTGTTTCACCGGGAGATTCTTCAACTCCAGCGAGCATTCCGCCAAGCATTACAGAATAGCCACCAGCAGCAAGAGCTTTTACTATATCGCCTGAATATCTAACACCGCCATCGGCAATAAGAGGTACTCCAGTGCCTTCAAGGGCTTTTGCTACATCATATATTGCGCTGAGTTGAGGAACGCCTACACCAGCGATTATACGTGTTGTGCATATAGAGCCCGGTCCAATACCCACTTTTACTCCATCGGCACCATTTTCCACCAAAAATTTGGCAGCATCGCCAGTAGCAATATTTCCAACGACTACATCTATATTAGGATATTTTGCTTTTACTTGTTTTAAAAGTGTTGTTACACCTTTTGTGTGACCATGAGCGGTATCAATCACAATAGCATCAACACCAGCTTCAACAAGTGCATCGGTGCGTAACATACTATCAGAAGTAACCCCAATTCCAGCAGCGACTCTTAATCGTCCACGAGAATCTTTACAAGCATTTGGCTTATCCTTAGCTTTTGTAATATCTTTATATGTAACAAGTCCTATAAGTTTGCCATCTTTGTCAACGACAGGAAGTTTTTCGATTTTATATTTTTGAAGGATATCGGCAGCTTCTTCAAGATTAGTAGATTGCTTAGTAGTGATAAGATTTTCACTTGTCATCACCTCGTCAATTTTGCGTTCATGATTGCGTTCAAATCTAAGGTCGCGATTAGTAACAATCCCGACAAGATTTTTATCATCATCAACAACTGGGATACCCCCAATATGATACTCTCTCATTATATTTAGAGCATCAATAACTCTTAATCCGCGTTTAATAGTTACAGGGTCGTATATCATGCCGTTTTCGGCACGTTTCACAGCATGTACTTGTCGAGCTTGGTCGGCTATTGGCATATTCTTGTGAATGACACCTATTCCACCTTCACGAGCAATAGCAATAGCGAGTTGCGCTTCAGTCACGGTATCCATAGCTGCAGATACGAGTGGTACATTCAACGTAATGTTACGTGAGAACTTTGTTTTTAATGAAACGTTATTTGGAAGTACCTCAGAATAGGCAGGTATAAGAAGGACATCATCGAATGTGAGTCCATCTATTTTTACTCTTTCAGCAATAAATGACATATGACGTTGTTTAAAATTTATTGCATGCAAAGATAATCATTTCCTCGAATTTTAGTTAGCGATATAAGAAAAAAAACAGAAATAATTTTGTTGTTATAAAAATTATTCATAGCTTTATGGTCATTGAAAGTTTAGATATAGTTAACCACATTAGGAATATCTAATTACATTAATTTGTTAAATTATATTTCCATCCCATAGATGCCTAATGACCGAGATAAGAGCTAATATGATATAAGGATGTTCTTCCTTCTGGGTGGCATAGTTCCCCTTATCTCCTGGTTAACTTTTTTCATAATTACAGCACACTTTGAAATTCTTTATCTATTTAGTCGACTTCAGTTACACTGATTATCCATCGCCAGATTCTTTACCAAAACTATTTTTAGAAAGGCCTCATTTTTTATTGGTTTTTATCATTGGTTTTTATATATTTGCAATATAATTACCCGATTATTTAGGCAATCGATAAATACTTCTAATGGACATTCTAAATGAGTAGTGGCTTTATCCATTTTAAGGAGCTTAAAAACATAATATATGATTACTGCAGACAAAGAATCTATTCCACCCATCATATCTTCAAATACTGATTATCAGACTTGGATGACATTTGTATATGACAAAGATTTATACATTCGTGAAATCATAAATCCTCAATATTCAATGTTATTGCGACATTCACCTGAGGAACTTATAGGAATGCATCTCTTGGATTTAGAGAGTACTACTGATGAATCTAATAAAAAGAATATTAGGATAATCATAAATAACATAAAGAAAGTTTCTGAGGAACATAAGAATGTGTATTTTGAATATGCTACTAATAATGAAGATAATAGCGTTATTTATTCAATATGCTATGCAACTTATGGGAATAATGGTAATATATATGTTTATGTCATAAGAATTGAAGAAGAGAATATATTTGAGGCAAGAAGTACGTTTGCAGGTATAATATTTGAATCGACAATGAATAATATGGCGGTGGGTATAATTATGCGCCATTTTGATGATTGTGGGAATAGTAAATATGTGTTGTTTAATAATGTTATCAAGGAGCTATTTGAATGTGATGATATTCAGAAATCTAAATTTTGGGATCAAGTGTCAGATGATGAAGCCGATGCAAAGGCTTCTTCTATGGATAAAAATATGAACTTTGAAAGGACTTTTTATACCGAAAATGATGAAATATATAGAAGTCTGGAAGTGTATAAGAAAAGGATAGAAAGTAAAGCTAAAGGATACTACATTATAACAACCGTTATTGATATTACACATCGAGAAAAGAGTAAAATAGACTTGAAGAGGGCATATAATTATATGAAAATAATAATTGCTTCGTCTAATATTATAATGTGGAGTTATGATTATATTCAGCATAAATTATTTATTCTTAAGGATACTAATTTTGAAGAATTAGATGTTCCTACCGACGAGTTATTAAAGTCAGTGCATCCTGCTGATAGAGTTCAGTATAAAAATTTATTTACTAAGATAGCTGAAGGTGTGATTACAAATGGCACTGAAGTTTATCGAATATATAGTGATAAGCATAAGGATTACCGATATTATAGAATAAGGTTAGCAAGAATTGTTGACAAGAGGGGGGAATTAATTAGTATTATAGGAACTCAATATGATGTGAGCGATAGTGTCCTTGCCGAAAATGAAATTAAGCAACAATATTCGTTGCTTAACACCATTTATAGCAATCTGCCAGTGGGATTAGAACTTTACAACAAAGATGGCAAGCTAATACATTTTAATGAAAAAGACAGAGATTTATTTGATATTCCAGATGATGAGAATGCCAGCAATACTACAATAAATTTATTTGAGAATCCTAATATTATTGCTGACATCAAAGAAAAGCTACGAAAGGGAGAGAATGCAGAGTTCACAATAAGTTATGAGTGCACATCGGTTAAAAAGCTATATTTCCCAAATACAAAAGATGGTGTAAAACACTTTAGGATTAAGGCCGTAGCTTTAAAAGATGATATTGGTCAATTGAATGGGTATCTACTTCTTAATTGTGATATCACTGTTGAAGTAAATAGCAAAATAGAAACTGAAGATGCGTTATTGAAATTCAAGAGCTTATTTGATGCCATGTATGCCGCTGTTCATTATTATGATATTAACGGTAATATTGTTGACGTTAACAAATCAGCAGTAGAAATTTTTGGATTTGAATCTCGTGAACAGATATTAAAGGCCAAATCTAATTTATATGAGAACGCACAAATTCCGCAACATATCAGAGATGCAATTAGGCGAGGAGAAAAGACAAAGTATATAATAGAATATAACTTTGATGAATTGAATGAGTATATGCGATTCAAGTCATCACGTAATGGGATAATCTATGCTGATGCACGAACTTCACCAGTCTTTGACTCCAATGGCGTTCTTATAGGTACAATAAGTGTTCTTAGTGATATTACAGAACGCATAGTACTCAATAATAAGCTCGAAAAATTATATCGTCAAAATGAAACTATATTACAGTCATTACCTGTAGGAGTAGAATTATATTCCAAAAATGGGGATATGCTATATTTAAATAATCGTGATTGTGAGATATTTGGTATCAACGATATAAACGAAGCTCTAAAAAGTGGTATAAATTTATATAATGACCCTATTCTATCTAAAAACGAGAAAAATAAATTACGGCAAGGTAAAGGATTTCATGTAAATTTCCCTCACGATTTTAAATACATTGTGGAATCGGGATATTATAAGACATCACATGATAAATTAGTGAAACAAATTGATTGCAAAGCTACTACTGTAACTAATAAAAATGGCGATGTCGAAAATATTATTTTTATTCTTGATGATATTACAAAGAGTTATAATCAAGACAAGCTACTCAATGAGGTAAGACACGATCTTAGCTTGGCTTTACAAGCTGGCGATGTATCGGCATGGGACTATGATGTTAAGACAAAGTGGTTTACAAGTCTTGAAGGAAAAACTATTGCAGGAAAAGGACTCTCCTTTGAAGATATTTTTAAAATGCTCCATAAAGAGGATAAAAATTTATTTACATCGACATTCCAATCAGTAATAAATAAGAATAGTGACATTGGTAAAATAGTCCTTCGATTTTACGATACAATTGATAATGACTTTCACTATTATGAGTGTACAATGTGTGCTCGGACTGATCGAAAAGATGTAGTTACACATATAATTGGCTTACAGCGCGATATAACGACGCGAATGAGAATGGAAATAGAGATGGAGAATGCAAGCCGAAGTCTTGACTTAGCTATGAATGCAGCAAATATTACTGCTTGGGATTATGACATAAAGACAGGCAAACATCGCATTTTGAGCAAAAAGATAAAAGATTCTCAAAATTCAGTATCTCAAGAGGAAATAAGGAGGTTTCACCCAGATGATTTAATTTGCCATCAATCATTGATAAATCAGATAAAACGAGGAGACTTAGATACCAAATCCATCAAAGTTAGGATTATTAATGATCACGAATATATATGGTATGAAGATACAATCTCATCGATAAGGGATAAAGATGGACAGATTACACACTTAATAGGGAGTCTTAAGGATATAACATCTATATATAAATACGAGAAAGAAATCTCGAAACAAAAGGAATACATAGCTCTTGCTCTCACCGCTGGACAGATGTCGGTGTGGATATATGATGTTAAGACTCAGATGTTCTCTTCTTTACAAGGGGAGACAATATCGGGTGATGGGCTTTCCATGAAAGATAATATTAATATTATCCACCCCGATGACGCATATACTTTACCTAATATTTTTAAAGCAATAATGATTGACAAGCAAGCAAAGGGTCCAATCATATTAAGATATAAAAATGACAAAATAGAAGGGGGATATAACTTTTATGAATCATCTATCATTCCTATATTAGATGATGAAGGCTGTATCACACATTTCACAGGCACGCAAAGGGATATTACTAATAAATCATTACGAGATATTAAGCTTGAGGAATTATCTCATGCGCTGGGCATTGTTATTAGTGCTGGTGACACATCAGTGTGGAGATATATTGTGGCTGAACGTAAATTCTATCCTTATTTTGGGAATGTATTTTTACAAGCAGGTACAAGCTATGACGAATGTGCAGCTCTTCATTCACTCAATAGTCGGAAAAGATATATTCAAATATTTGATGATATTATTTCAAGGAGGAGTGATGTGGGTCACGCTGTTTTTCATATTATAGACCCTGTTTCAAATACTCATAAATACTTCGTAAATGAGATAGCCGCACAGACCAATGAACATAATGATGTAATATATATCTATGGTACGCAAAAAGATATCACAAAAGACTTGTACCAACAACGAATGTTGCAACAGAACAAAGAGGACTTGGAAAGGAGTCGAAATGAGCTTAATCTGGCTTTAGATGCAGGGAAAGTTACGGCATGGTCATATTGTATAGAAGATCGATTGTTTTATAATTTAAGAGATAACTTATCAACAAACAATGGTATAAGTATCGAAGAGAGCCAACAATATATTCACCCCGATGACACACAAATACAAATTGACCTTATGGCTGATATTGCATCTGGGCGTAAAGAAAATGGGTATGGAATATTTAGATATAAAACTAAAGATGATAACATCTATCATTACTATGAAACAAGAATGATGGCTAAACGACAAGACGGAAAGATAACACACATTACAGGGACTCATAAAGATATTACTGAAGAACACTTTATGAATGTTCAATTAGTTGAGAGCAAAATCAGAGCCGAACTTGCCATAAAAACAGCTAATCTTGCATTGTGGGAATATGATGTAGAGACTGAATATTTCACAGCATATAATGACCCAGTAAATCACTATGATAGTTCAGTTAAAATAACATTTGACACCTATAAGAAGTACTATGATGATAATATGAGGAATATTGTTGCTCCGGTACATGAAATAATGCAAGCTGGCAAAGATGAGGACTTCACCATTGATGTTAGATTTAAGACTGATTATGATACCGATTGGCAATATTGCACAATATTTGGTTCTGCCCTCACGAAAGACAAGAACGGGAAAGTTTCAAAATATGCTGGTTTTAGACAAAATAATACCAAATGGGTTACTCTCAATAAGCAACTTGAAATGGCACGAAATGAGGCTGAAAAGTCAGATAAACTAAAGTCTATGTTTCTTGCAAATATGAGCCATGAAATAAGGACACCACTGAATGCTATTGTAGGATTTTCGGGGTTACTAAAAGACTGCACCGACATAGACGAGAGAGAAGAATATATGAATATTATTGAGAC
This sequence comes from Muribaculaceae bacterium, assembly GCA_036661515.1. Taxonomy (GTDB): domain Bacteria; phylum Bacteroidota; class Bacteroidia; order Bacteroidales; family Muribaculaceae; genus HGM05232. Next base: position 18,632 of record JAVWYO010000011.1, read on the forward strand.
TAATAATGAGCTATTATTAAAGCTAATTAATGATATTCTCGACCTCTCTAAAATAGAAGCTGGATACACTGAATTAAATACAGAAGAATTTGATTTTGCTCCCTATTTCGATGAAATAGCATCATCAATGCAACTAAAATGTACGAATCCTAATATAAAATTCATATCTGAAAATCCATATATTAGCTGTATGGTTAATTTCGACAAAAAAAGGCTTTGGCAATTACTCACAAACTTTGTTACAAATGCAATTAAATACACACCTAAAGGACACATAAAGATGGGGTATCTTAGTGAGAATGGTGGTATAAAGCTATATGTTGAAGATACAGGTATTGGCATTTCAAAAGAAAATTATAATAAGGTTTTTGACCGATTTGAAAAATTAGATGACTTTGCGCAAGGTACTGGACTTGGATTATCTATATGCAAAGCTATTGTTGAAACTGCTGGTGGAAAAATAGACTTTGAAACTGAAGAAGGAAAAGGCTCAACATTTTGGGCTTGGATCCCTAATAATATAGATGATATTAAAAAGCCTAAAATAGATACTACTCTGGCACAAAAAAGCATGATTAACAGTACTGCTCATGATTCAAAGAATAAAGGAATTAAAATACTTGTAGCAGAAGATAATGATAGCAACTATATGCTGATTAAATCTATTTTAAAAAATTATAATATCACAAGAGCTATCAATGGCGCTATTGCACTTGAAATGGTAAAAGCTGAGAATTATGATGTTATTCTTATGGATTTAAAAATGCCTGTTATGGGAGGTATAGAAGCGACTAAATTAATCAGAGAATTTAATAAGACAGTGAAGATAATTGCCGTAACTGCTAATGCCTTTGATAATGATAAAGTTGATGCCTTTAGAGCTGGGTGTAATGAATTTATTGCAAAGCCACTAAAGAAAGATGATTTGCTAAACAAAATCAACAACTAAAATTTACATTGGATCAACGTCATAATATAATATAGTGCCTTTCATGCGAGAATCGGCTTTAAGCATATTCTCGTATATCTTGCGTAGTATCAATTTCACTTTCACCATTGATGACTCATTTTCCATCTTCAATACGATTTGGCGAATATGAAATTGTTGAACACGTGCCACTATTGGAGCCTCAGGACCAAGCACACGATTTTCAAACACTTGACGGAGCATATTGCTATATCGGACAGAAACTTCAGTGACGATATTATTATCCTTATGTTTCAAATATATATATATCAACTTTGTAAAAGGAGGGTATTTAAAACGTTTTCGTTCCTCTAATTCTGATGAATAGAACCCTTTATAATCATGTTGCTTTAAATATCCAAACAGTTCAGATGTAGTGTCAGATGTCTGTATTAATACACGCCCTTGCTTATGCTTTCTACCTGCTCTGCCAGCTACCTGCTCAAGCATATTAAAAGCACGTTCGTGAGCACGAAAATCAGGGAAATTTATCATTGTATCGGCATTAAGTACACCCACAATACTCACGCCATCAAAATCAAGACCTTTTGTGACCATCTGTGTCCCTACTAATATTTGAGATTTTCCAGAGGAAAAGTCATCAATAAGGCGGTCATAACTCGATTTGCTACGTGTGGTGTCTAAATCCATTCTCGCGATTTTAAAGTTGGGGAATGCTTCTTCAATATCATCTTCTATTCGCTCGGTACCATAACCTATAATTTCAAGGGTTGCTTGCTTACATGCTGGGCATAGCTTGGGTAACATATAAGTAAATCCACAATAATGGCAATTAAGAGTATCGTTGTGCTTATGATATGTGAGCGAGACATCACAATTTTCACATTTTGGCACCCAGCCACATTCTTTACATAACACCATAGGAGCATACCCCCTACGATTTTGAAATAATATTATCTGTTCTCCAGCATCAAGTGCTTTATGGCAATCACCTATAAGTTGAGATGAAAATATACCTTTCAACTCCTTTTTCTTTCGCGCTGCTTTTATATCTATAATTTCGACTTCAGGCATTTCTATTCCTTCATATCGTGTTGAAAGTTCCACAAGTCCATATCGCCCTTCAGTAGCATTATAATATGATTCTATTGAAGGCGTTGCCGAGCCAAGTAGCGTTTTAGCTCCGTGCATTGAAGCAAGCACCATAGCTGCATTACGTCCATTATAGCGTGGCGCAGGATCTTGTTGCTTATAGCTGGAATCATGTTCTTCATCTACTATTATCAGCCCCAAATTACTATACGGAAGAAATACTGATGAACGCACACCTATAACAATGCACGGCTCGCTACTGTGTAACAAGCGTTTCCATATATCGACACGCTCGTTGTCGGAAAATTTAGAATGGTATATAAGTAATCGATTGCCAAATACACGTTGAAGTCGTTGCGTGAGTTGCGTAGTGAGAGCTATTTCGGGGACAAGATATAGCACCTGCTTATTATTTCTAAGCATCTCATTAATGAGAGTGATATAAATCTCGGTCTTGCCACTCGACGTGACACCATGAAGAAGTGTGATGGCTTTATCGTCAAAGGAGTCGAGCATTTTCCAATATACTGCCTGTTGCTCTTTTGTGAGAGTTGGCATTGTTATAGTTTGGAGCTCTGTGGTAGCAAAGCGGTTTATTTCCTTTTTATAGATACGCATTATTCCCTTTGCAATAATTGCTGATAACACTACCGCCGTAACTCCTGCACGCTCAAGTAGCTCTTTCTTTGACACTTCACGTGCATCTCCTTTTCTTATCCAATGCGATAAGTCGAGAAATGCAAGGAGCAATAATTCTTGTTTTTTTGCCTGTTTTACCTGTTCAAAGAATCGATGAATACCATCGTCATCACCCTGCTCTATTGTAAGAGAAATATATGTTTCGGTTTTAGGCGCATAATTATTTACAACTTTTTCAGCAACATATATAGCTTCTTTGTCAAGTAATCTACTCACAAGAGCCTCTACGTTTCTAAAACCAGTACTCTTTTCAATCTCGGCAGGTTGCACCCTATCTCTACTTCCTATAAAATCGAGTACGATGCGCTCACGTTCTTTTAATTCACTCAGCTCGCTTTCTTCATAATCACGATTGAGTGTCACAAAAGTTTCGCTTTCTACTTTAAGCCCAGTAGGCACAGCTGCCTTATATACGTCACCGAGTGAACATAAATAATATTCAGAAATCCAGTTCCAAAATTTGAGTTGAGGATACCTTATTATAGGATAATCATCAAGAAGTACTTGAATATCCTTCACCTCATATTTTGTTGGAGCATTATCATGAAGTAATGTCACAATTGCGGTATAATACTTTTTTCTACCAAACGGCACAAGCACCCTACTCCCAATTTTCACCTCACCATCTATTGAAGATGGAATGTGATAGGTAAAAGTTGAATAAAGTGGCAATGGTAATATTACTTCTACATATTGTGGCATATATCTATTCTTTTCACAAAAATAATCATAATTTCATCACTTCAGACTAAGAAGCTGTTTTAATTTATTCCGAAATAAACTTAAACAGCTTCTAATACAGTAAATAAAAAAACTCTAATCTCATTATAGAAATTAGAGCTTCATATATTTAGTTCTTAGAAATTAGAACATATAAGCTACTGTTACTTTCCATGTGCGATTTTGTGCACCGTAGCCATCAAGTAACTTTGTCTTTTCGGCATAAGTCATGCCCCACGCATAACTTCCTGCTACTTGAATGTTTTTATATAACTCAAACCCAATACCAACATTTATTGCAATCGTACCGCCAGCATAGTCAAGAGCTTCCAATTTGTTATGTGCAAGAAGGAATGAAAATGAAGGACCAGCAAACACGAATGGTGCAATAGTATTTTCAATACCATTAAGATTAGTATATTTAAATCTCACATTAATTGGTATTTCAATATAATGAAGATAGCTTCGTTGCGTTCCATATCCTTGCAATGCCCACACTGGTTTCTCACCTAAGTGAAGTGTAGCCCCTTGTTGCGTGTACAATAGTGACGCATCTATACCAAATCCAATACCGGGCAACATAAGTTCTCCAATTACACCTGCTGTGTAGCCAACCGATTGGTCAACTGTAATCAGCTTTTGGTCAAATTTCAATGTTGTTATATCTACACCAGCTACTGCTCCAAGTCTTAATTGTGCCGAAGCAGGCATTGTATAAGCAAGTGCTACTATTGCAATAATGCTAAATAATATTTTCTTCATCTGATAATTAAAATCGTTATATAAATATTAGTACAAAACTACCATAATTTTTTAGTACCCGCAAAAAAAATCGGTATTTCCGTCAAATCCTGCATTAAACAGTACGAAAATACCGATATTATATCGTAAAAAGCTATTCTTTAAAATAAATAGGCCGTAGTTATTGTCCAATAACTATTTTTTCCTTCTATTTTATATCCGTGATCATCTTTACCAATAAATTTCAAAGTATTAGTCATTCCTAAGCCATAGCTCGCTCCTATTTGCACTTTTTTGAATAGTTGAATACCAGCGCCAAAATTCCATGCAATATCACAACTTTTGTTTTCAAAAAATTCATTCATGCTTTTCTTGCTCACAAGGAAACTAAAACTTGGGCCAGTGAATATATAAGGAGTAATTATTTTCCCTATAAGAGGCAATCCTATTTTCCATTTCAAGTTAATAGGTAATTCAATGTAATCACGATTAGCAACCGATTTATCTCCAAAATCTTTTATACTAATAGTAGCACTACGATGCACATACATTGCCGAGATATCAAAGCCAAGATTAAGTACAGGAATCATTAGTTCAGCAGTAAGACCACCCGTAAAACCAGCACGATTATCTTTATTTATAATCTCTTGATTAAATTTTAAATCATTCACGGCGATTCCCACCTTTGGACCAAACGAGAATTGAGCAGTAGCTGGTAACACCGCCATAATGGCAAGACAAGCTACAATCATTAGTCTTTTAAATTCTTTCATTTCATTCAATTATTTAGGTTTTATGCAATAATTTTACAAATATATACATATTCTCCTGTTTACCAAATTATTTTCCCGATTTTTTTATAAAAGATGCTTGCGTTCAATAGAAAGAGATACAGCAAAGTGCCATATCTCTTTTTATAGGAGTGGAATACCCAATTAGAACTCTAATTAATCTTTATATTGGAATTACCAACATAGGAGTATCGGAGTGGAAAAGCATTTTGTGCGCAATACTTGGATTAAATAATCGTGTAAAAATATTTTTCTTTTTATTGGGAATAATAATCAAATCAATTTTATCTTCAACAGCAAAATTAGCAAAATCTTTAAGGAAATTAGCATCAGAAAAGTGCTTAACGCTAAATTTAAATTCGGGATAGCTTTCTCTACAATAGCCTATTACAGCATCTATACGTTCATCGATATTTGCAATTTTCTTGTCAACAATTGGGACATATATAACATTAATATTCTGTCCTTTAAATAGTCGAACAAAAATGTCAAATGAGATTAAATCTTCTTGATGTAAGTTACTAAAAAATACTACATTTTTAATCTCGCTTATACTTTCTATTGAAATATTTTCGGGAACCGTGAACACTGGTAATTTACCAGCATCAAATACTTCTGCTGTAACACTGCCTATCAATTCAGCCTCTTTCTTACTCTTCCCTCGTGTACCCATTACTATGAGTTGTGCATTCTCTTGCTTAGCATAAAGTAAAATAGCTTCTTCAGGGACACCTTCGGTGACATAGCTCTTAAATTTCACGTTTGGAAGTGTTCCTTGCTCTATTGAATGCTTTAATGTGTCCGTGAGTTTGCGCATCTTAGAATGAGCGAGTTTATCTAATTCACTTGCTTCTTTTACATCAATAATATCGGTACTGAAACTATCGCTATTAAAAGGCATGCTACCCGAAAAGTTAGGTCCTATGTAGGAATGGATAAGAATAACTTCGCCCTTAGTCTTAGCGGCAAAATTAAAACCTATGTTGCATGCTTTAAGAGAATAATCGGAAAAATCAACAGGTACCAGTATTTTCTGTTTATGCTTTGAGGTTGATTTCCCTTCATCATTAAAGTTAGATGATAATATTGATGATTGTTCAATAATCTTTAGAGCCATAGGCAAATCACTTTCATGAATTCTTACTCTTACACCAGACGAAATGACTGGCTGAATAAGATTAACATTATGGATTACAACATCAATGCCCTCTTTCTCTAATAAGGTTCTGAGAATTATGGCTTTTTCGTATGTATGAATCGCAACTGTTATTAGTTTGCCTGCTGCTGCCATTAATTATATTGTTAGTTTATACTTGTTGAAATAAAAACGTTTTGTGGCTATTCTTTGTTCTGTTCCTCCAAGATTTGAACAGCTAAATCATAAATTTGTGTGTCATCAAGAACTACTATTCCGCCATCGGGACCTTGCTCAATGTGAAGCCCGCAATTTTTACCAAATTGGTAGTTAGAACCACCGAAATAGTTGCGCACCGTCTGAACTGTAACATTTAGCTTGTCAGCAATTAAGTGCATTGAGCCATGAGGCAAACTGTCTTTGATACGACGAAGTTCGTTAAAAGAAATGGTCTTTGTCATGATACTATTGTTTAGATGTTAATAATAAGTGCTTTTAGTTTGGGAATAAATGTATCTAATAAGTTTTATACTACCAAATAAAAAGTGCATTATTTTATATGCCCTATAACATAAAATATGAGCCAATTGTCATCACCACCATATTAAGCAATATTGCTGCTGTAACAGATAGTGATTGTTCACGTGTATATGGCTCTGAGGTGTACATTTTAAAATACTTATATTTACCTATATATTGATATATGAGATATACAATCCAGCCACAAAATAGTCCTAAGGCAGTACCTCCAAGTATGTCGCCGGGATAATGTACACCTAAATATATTCGACTATAAGAAACTATTATTGCCCAGCCAAGCAACGTAACGGTGAAATACCAACGTTTAAATATAAGAATAAGTAAAAATGCTACGCCAAATGAGTTGGCGGCATGACTTGATACAAATCCATAAAGTCCACCACGATATCCATTAACTGTGTGTATTGTAGCATTTAGGGCATCATTATGAGAAGGGCGTAATCGCTCTACGAATGGCTTAATAAATGTGGAAGAAATTTGATCAGCAAAAGTTATAACCAATGCTATCATAACTAATATCAAAATGGCTTGCTTCCAACTTTTAATGAACATAAATATAATCAACACACAACACATTGGGACCCACGTAAATTTTCCTGAGAATATCCACATAAGATAATCTAAGTATGTGTTGTTCATGCCATTTAGGAAGCTAAATATTGCTATGTCTAAATTATTTAAGGTTTCAATCATTGTGATGGTATTTATATTAAATTACTTCTACGTTTTTAGCATTTATCCAAGCTCGATGGGCATTATCAGCTTTTACATCATACCATCGTTCGGCTTTCTTATCAAGAGTATTTACAACGGAGTCAAGTATCATTATTTTAGTTCCTTCATTTAGAATAAATGCCTCTTCGGATTTATCTTTTGGAATGCGTGGCGAGGTACTAAGAGTTACTGACTGGGTAGTAATTATAGCAGAATTTTTATCTTCTATTTTATTTCGCATTCTAAAAGCAAATATATTTGATATTATAACAAATATGACGAGTATTACCCCTCCAAAGAAACCGATTTTTCTAAATAGTATCGATGTTGAGAAAATGTAAAGCATACCAGCTAATAAGAATAAAATAAATGATATGATCGCAATCACCGCCCACCCATTTGAGGATTGCCCCGACATGAACGAGTCGGTAATATTCGTTAGTATATTTGACTCTGGGGTTAGTGTCTGATCAATAATCTTGCCATTAACAAAGTCTAAATTAATCTTTGCATTTTCATTATTAGGGTTAAGTGCAATAGCACGTTCATAAAATAATATTGATTTCCCTAAATTACCAAGTCGGTAATAAGTGTTTCCAATATTATAGTATAAATCGCTTGATGAACCCTCATTCTTTGCAATATCGAGATAAATCGATAATGCCTTATTAAAATTATCTTTATTGTATGCTGAATCAGCTTGCTCGGTCAATGTAGCTGATGAAGCAACAAGAGGAAGAATAAAAAATAATAATGTATAAATAATTTTTTTCATCTTAATTCTGCTTTTTCTTAGTATTTTCCAACTTATCGATTGTTTCACTTGCTTTCTGATACACATTTTCCATTTCGGAATCGCTCTGTTCTGGCGCATATTGTGCAAATTCGCAATTGTCGAGGATTGAAATTAAGTTATCATTAATTTCTTGTGACGCACCATATTGGGTCAATTCATGAACAATATTTTCTTTATTTAGCATAGAAACTGGAATGCCAAGTTTATCACTTAAATATCCCCACATAGCCTTAAGCATTTCTTCATAGAATTGATTGCTCTGATGCTGTGACATAAATTGTTTTGCTAATTTTAGACGTTTCTTAGCCGTCTTGTTAGCACGTTTAGTCTTCATCAATTGGACGTTTGCACGAGCCTTAATAGTCTTTCTATACATGATTAGAATAACTACTACAATAATAAACGGAATGATATACCATGCAAAATATCCTATACTTGACACGAAGAAGATATGATTCTTACTAAGGTTCAAGTCGCCACTCTTTATGTGTAAAATATCGATATTTTTTTGCTCTATCTGCTTTTTACTGGCAGAAGTGGCCGAGCCACCTACCCCCTTTGTAACTTTTAAATTATAGCTTGGGGTATTTAGGGTATCGTATTTTCTTGTTGATGTGTTGAAATAACAAAATTGGGTACCTGGAATTTCAAAATCGCCTACGAATTGTGGTACAAAAGTATATTCAATTTTGACAGACCCCGCAAGAGTTCCTCCAGACGGTTTTGCATTAACAGTAGATTGCGGATCATACGCCTCAAACTGTGATGGGAAACTAATTGTTGGATTTTTTATATACTTTATATTTCCAGTACCTTGAATATTATAGGTTAACATGGCAGCTTCATTTGTTTTAAACTGCTTAGTATTAAGTTCCGATGATATTCTGAAGTTACCCACAGCTCCACTAAAATTAGCAGGCTTGGGTTGTGGTAGTGGCGTGATATTTATTGATGCGCTATTAGATTTCACTTTAAGTTGGCGTTCAACGGGTTGACGCATCATGCCAAACATGCTACGATATTGCTCATACTGTATTACGGTGAGATCATAGTTTCCCGAAGTTATAGTGAGATTACCCGATTGTTGAGGGAATAGCAAGCATTGTTTCAACACTGCCACCATATAATTTTCGCCATTAAAATTTTCTATTTCATTAAGCTGTGCAGTAATTGGCAACTCCTCAATAAGGAATCCATTAAAAGATGGCTGCAACGTTGGCATAAATTGCGCAACTTGATATTTTGTATACAACTTAATTGTGCAAACTATTGCTTCCTGCTCATAGGCATGCGATTTAGATAAAACAATCTTCACAAATAAATCGGAGGATTTTATAGGTTTAGCCGATGCCTGCGAAGATGGGTCGTCAAATTGCACGCCTCTATTTTGAGATTGTTGGTTAGAACTATTTGCCGTCTTATCAGGCGGTAGTACTTCCAATGTAACTCCACGCGATGAATATTTTTTACCATCTACGTCAATAGTAGCACCTGGAATATTAAATTTTCCAGGCTTGTCAGCTCTATAAGTAATTGAAAATTCTTGAGAAGAGCTACTTGAACTTGCCCCATTAATCCATTGAGAACTATAAGATGTTGATATTGATGGACCATACAACTTTGTACAACCAGCAATATCAGCAGCTCTTAAATTTTGTCCTTCAGCGTTTTTAAGAATATATGTAATTGAAAATTTATTACCTTGCACCACCTGTCGAGGAGCTTGCACAGAGAATGACACCCCTTGTGCATATCCAAACGAGGCAGAACTCGTAATGAAAATCATTACTAATAATATTATCTTATTTATCTTTATACTCGCCATAATTCTATATATAACTTATAAGATTACCATTGATTTCCTGTGCGCCTTTTATTATTTTCTTGTTCTTTCATTTTCATGGCATTAATTTTTTGTTGAATGCCTTTTTCTTCATCTTGCATAGTCTTTAATATCTGATCGATATTTTCTTGACTCATGCCACTTTGTTGCTGTTGTTGCTTATCTTTATTTTCAGGCTTATTTTGTTGATTGTCCTTTTGATCTTTTTTATCTTTATTTTTATCTTGCTTATCCTTGTCTTGCTCCTTTTTGTCCTTGTCTTTGTCTTTATCCTTTTTATCGTCTTTTTTATCGTCCTTTTTCTGTTCTTTCAATTTCTTCTGAGCGATACGAAGATTTTCTCTTGCTCTATCGTCATTAGGATTTTTTCGGAGAGAATTTTTATACATTGCTATACTTTGGTCATATTTCTCAGCTAAAAAAGACAAGTTTCCGAGATTATAATAAGCCTTTGAGAGCAAGTTAGCATCTTTAACAGTCTTGGTTAGATTATTCAAAATATCAGTAGCCACTTGACCCGGATTATTCTTTGAATTAGGGTCAGCACTTCCCGTTTGACGAATAAGCGAAGCCGCAAGATTAAATTGAGCGATTTCAGAATTTACGTTTTCTTGAATAGCCTTTTTATATTCTACTTCAGCTTCAGCAAATCTTTTCTCATTATATAATTTATTGCCTTTACGAACGTAATTACGCTCCTTCTTTGTACTATTTACAGTAGTATTTGCATTTTCGTTCGCAAATACTATAACAGGTAAAAGTGCTATTATTATGAATAAATATATTTTACTTTTCATGTTTGTCCTCTTTACTAAAGAAATTAATATTTTTAAGCCAAGATATTTTGCGGTCGAGAATCAAAATATCAATTACAAGTAATATTAGTGCAATCCATGCAAACACAGGGAACTGTTCATCGTGTTGAGAATAAACAATTTTTTCCATATCGGCCTTTGCAAATTTTTTCAATTGAGCGTTTATATCACCAAGAGCATCACCATTGTTTGCCGAGACATACATTCCATCACCAGCCGATGCAATTTGCTTAGCCATTTCCTCATTAAGATATGTAGTTACCACATTCCCGGCATCATCTTTAAGGAAAGCTCCTTGATTATTCAATGGAATAGGTGACCCTTTTGTAGAACCAATACCTATTACATCAGTTATAATGCCTTTTTCTTTTGCTTCTTTTGCCATGCCCACAGCATCATCTTCATGATTTTCACCATCAGTGATTACTATTATAGCTTTCTGGGTGTTCTCGTTTGCGGTAAAAGAGTTCATTGCAAGTTTAATAGCTGCACCTATGGCAGTACCCTGTGTGGGCACCATATTTGTATTAATACTATTAAGGAACATTTTAGCAGATACGAAGTCGGAAGTTATTGGTAGTTGCGTGTAAGCATTACCAGCAAAAACGATGAGCCCAACTTTATCATTATCGAGCTTATCAATGAGTTTTTCAAGAAATAATTTCGCTTTTTGTAGTCGATTCACCCCTTTTACATCGTCGGTAGCCGATGCTCTCATAGAATTTGATACATCAAGAGCAATCATCACTTCAATTCCTTTTACTTCTACTGTCTGCTCTTTAGCTCCAGCTCTTGGGCGAGCTATAATAATTACTATCATTGCGATAGCAACCAACTGAACTGTTATTTTAATCCACGGCTTATACTTAGAAACATCAGGCATTAGCTTATTTAATACAGTCAAATGCCCATAGCGCTCTAATTTCTTGGTGTGAGCAACACGTGCAAGAATAAACACCATTATCAATAACGGGATTAATAATAGTAGGTATAAACTGTTAGGATTTGCAAAACTAAACATACGATATTATTCTTATTTTATGGAATTGACCTTAAAATGGTGTGACGCACAAGCACATCGAGCGCTACTAAAAGCAATAACAATAATGCCCATGGCATGTAATTGTCTTCGGTGTGGCTGAATTGTTTGACATCCATTTGAGTTTTTTCCAATTGATCAATTTCTGTAAATATATTCTTCAAAACATTCTTATTGGTCGCTCTAAAATATTTACCACCAGTAGATGATGCAATATTCTTGAGTGTTACTTCATCAATAACGACGGGTAGTGATTGATATTCAATTTTTCCATATAAGTTAGTACCAACAGGGAAAAGAGTCTCACCGTTTTTACCAACACCTATGGTGTATATTTTTATACCATATTTTTTTGCAATGTTTGCTGCCGTTAATGGAGCAACCACACCAGTATTATTCGAGCCATCGGTTAAGAGTATAATACTCTTAGACTTTGCTTTACCATCTTTAATGCGATTGATTGATGTTGCAAGTCCATCGCCAATGGCAGTTCCATCTTCAAGTAGTCCCATTTTAATGTCTTGTACCGAATTCATTAAGACCGACTTATCCGTAGTCATTGGCACTAAAGTGAAACTTTCGCCAGCAAATATTACTACTCCTATATTATCGGTTTCTCGGCCAGCGATAAATTGAGATGCAACATCTTTGGCAGCTTCAAAACGATCTGGTCGGAAATCGCGCGCAAGCATACTTGTTGATACGTCGAGAGCAATAACAATATCAGTACCCTCCGTTTCCGAAGTTTGCCATCTATCACGAGTCTGAGGACGACACAAAATAATTATAAGGCATGCTATTGCAAGAAGTTTTACAGCAAACATTATGTGACGAAGATATATCTTCCATGATGTTGGCATTTTATCAAATGGCATTGTAGTCGATACCAATAATGTAGGGTTGGCACCTTTATTCTTAATAATATACCAAACAATCAGTGGTATAAATACTAAGAACAGCCATAAATATTGAGGATTGGCAAATGACATTATTATTACTTCTTATTTGATAAATTATTTATAGTAGTTCCATTCTCATTAACCTGCTTATTTTCATCAGGTTTTATTTCCTCTGGCTTAGTCTGTTCAACAAACGTAATAGCACGTTGATATGCTACTTCGTTATCATCGGGAAGGGGTCTTACTTTCGCAAATTTCACAAAGTCGGCAATCTCAAGGATTTGTTGTAGATATTCATTTACTGCCTTAGTCTCTTCGTTTTTCTTTAATATGTCAACAATTTGATTTGATGTCATTTCCATTGCATTAATCATGAAACGGCGGTCGATGTAATTACGAAGTATATCAGTAAGTCGAGTATAATACTCCTTGTCTTGTCCCGATTGCCATAGCTTCATATCCTTTAGCGACTGAAGTAGCGTAATAGCTTCCTCGTAAGGAGGAGTTTCTTTTTTCTTTGGTAGCAAAGTGTTTTTTACCTTCTTAAATAGTTTAAAGTAGGCAATGATTGCTATAAGTAGCAATGACATCACTATTACATATACCCACCAATAGTCTGTAATAAAATCGGGCAAATAATCAAATAGATTAAATGGTGGTTCTTCAACCGATTTAAAATCATTGATACTCTTTAAAGTATCTACTTGAACAGGAATTACCTTAAGATTCAGTGCATTTGATGAAAAAGTATCTTTCCCCACAAC
>JAVWYO010000012.1:0-31561 GCA_036661515.1 Muribaculaceae bacterium
TTATGCTCTACCAACTGAGCTATTTTCGCATAATTTGTTGTCCTACTCTTGTGAGTAATTCAACATCAAAAAAATCTAAGAACTAAGAGCGAAAAACGGGACTCGAACCCGCGACCCTAACCTTGGCAAGGTTATGCTCTACCAACTGAGCTATTTTCGCATTCAAAATATAGGCTAACGGTTGCTTTTATTGTCCCGTTTGCTTTTGCAAAGATAATACCTGTTTTTTAATTTTGCAAGTGCTATTTCTTAATTTAGTGCAATTATTATAAAGAGCTCGTTATTTTATGAGGCTCATAAACTCTTGTCGTAAATTAATGTCATCAAAAGCTCCGCTATATTCCATTGTGGTTGTGGTAGTTTCTTGCTTCTCTACACCTCTCATTTTCATACAAAGGTGTCCTGCTTCACAGATTACGATAACTCCCTTTGTTGATAAAACTTTTGCTAAAACATGACAAATTTCATGAGTTAGTCGTTCTTGAACTTGAAGTCGGCGTGCATATACTTCGACAATACGAGCAAGTTTGCTAAGTCCTATCATGCTACCATCGGGTATATATCCAATAGATATTTTCCCAAAGAATGGTAAAATATGATGCTCACATAGCGAATAAAATTCTATATCTTTTACAATTATAATATTGGAGCCTGCATATTTAAACATTGCTTCTTTAGCAACGTCGTCGGCCGATTGTTGATAGCCTCTTGTGACTTCAACGAGAGCTTTAGCGGCTCGATAAGGTGTCTTGCGTAGCCCTTCTCTACTTGGGTCTTCGCCTATTAATTGTAATATGCTTTTATAATGTCCTGCAATTTCTTGAATAAGTGTTTCGTCTTCTTTTGTCTTTAGCCTGCTATCGTCAATTGTCATAATATTACGTTTACTCTATCTTGTACAATAATAATTTCACGAGCATAGCCAGGAAATTCTCTTTTTATTTGTTGCAATATTTCCATAGCCTCGCCATGAGTGCGGAAATCACCAACTCTTAATCTCCAGAATGGAGGCTTATAAGAGAGGTAAGTGCCTATTTGAGGGAAGCGTGAGATTATATTTCGTTCTTTTACTAATGCTTCGCTTTTAGCTGTGCGGTGGTTGTTATCCGAGAATACTTGCACGCGAAATCCCACAACCTTCTGCATTGTGCCTCCTGTCTTAGGTTTGCTGTCAGATGGCTCTGATTGTTTTGAGTCATGAGGCTTTAGCTTTTCAAGTAGCTCGTCGGGTAGGTATATGTTAACTTTATCTCCTGCTTCGCTTTTGATGTGATCAATAATTGTAGAGTCTTGTGATTCGATGGCATTGGTCCTAAGCGAGAACCCACATAGAATAAATGCGATGATACTAATGTATGATAAATATTTCAGCATAAGCTTGAGTCGTTAAAAATTAGGCTACAAAAATAACAAGAATTATCTTTGTAGCCTTAGAAGTTGTAGTTAATTATCAATTAAAAGGCTTCAACGATTCCCATGAATGACTTAGCATCGAGTGCTGCGCCACCAATAAGACCTCCATCAACGTTAGGTTTAGCAAAAAGAGCTTTAGCGTTTGATGGCTTACAGCTACCACCGTAAAGGATTGAAGTGTTTTCAGCTACTTTGTCGCCATATTTTGTAGCAACTAAGCTGCGGATATAAGCATGTATTTCTTCTGCTTGGTCGTCGCTTGCAGTTTTACCTGTACCAATAGCCCAAACAGGCTCGTAAGCAAGAATAATTTTACTGAAATCTTCAGCTGAAAGGTCGAAAAGAGAACCTTCGATTTGTGCTTTAACAACGTCGTGGTAGGTGCCGTTTTCTCTTTGTTCAAGGACTTCTCCAATACAGAAAATAGGAGTTAAGTTGTTTTCAAGAGCAAGAAGTGTCTTTTCTTTAAGTGTTTCAACTGTTTCTCCGTAATATTGACGGCGTTCTGAGTGTCCAAGTATTACATATTTAGCACCAGTAGAAGCTACCATAGGAGCAGAAACTTCGCCAGTGAAAGCGCCCGATTTGTGGTCGGCACAATTTTCAGCACCAAGACCAAGTTTATTGGTGTCGATAACAGCATTAACGGCTGTAAGATGAGTAAAAGGAACTGTGATTATTACATCACAATTAGGTTTAGCACCCTTAAGTGCGTCATTTACTTCTTTTGCTAATTGTACACCTTCGGGAACGGTAGTGTTCATTTTCCAGTTACCAGCTACGATATTCTTTCTCATTTTGATATATTTTAAAAAGTTTCTTTATCTCTTTTAATTTTGTTGCAAATTTACGTCTTTATTTTGATTCTTTTTGCCAGTTGGTGCTTTAAATTTAATCACCTTGTGAGTTCTATTTATTAATAATAGGATAGTAAGAGAAATAATGTAAGCAATATTTATATATGTAAGCACTTTTCCATTGTCGGCTTTCTCAATGATTTGAGAAAATGTATTTGCTTCGCTTAGGAGGTGCTCACTTGATATTGATTGCAAAGATTGCTTCCATTCAATAATTCCATCTTTTACATATACTATTGCTGGATTGCCACGTGCAATAGCCTTTAGTTCGCTGTCATCTATAACATATAATTTATAAGATGCCATAGATAGGTCGTTCCATTCAGCAATGGCGTTTTTAGAGGCTGAAGTTAAGCCAATTACATTGATTCCATAAGTCTTTGCAAAGTCACAAATCTCATTTATCATATATGTTGATGAAATATCTACTTCTTTAAGGTTGGGGAATAGCAAAATTATTTGTTCTCCTTCACTTGAAAGGACTTTGCTTGTAATGTCTTCGTCATTTTCAAAGATTGAGATACCTTCAATTTTAGGAAGAGAATGAGATTTTATTTCTTTACGCTCAACAAAATTCCATGTCTCATCGGGTAAACTATCCATTGAAAAGTCCTTTTTTATTCCATCTTTTTCATAAACAAATAAATAATTATCGGAGTTTATCTCTTCTCCCAAAGTGGAGGCTATCTTAGTGCCAACTTTATATGGGCGGAAGTCGATAAGTGGTTGATAAAAATATCCAATAAAGCATATTACCATTATATAAGAAAAAGTAAATAGACAAACGAGCCATTGGACTGATACGCCATAAATATTTTTAAGCCTTTTATTATAGAAACACAAGTAAACGAGTGCTAATGTGATGAATATATTTTTTATGAATGTTGCCCAGTTAGAGATAACGATGGCATCGCCAAAGCACCCACAATCGTTTACATTATCTGTAATGCTAATGTAAAATGTGAGTGGTAGCATGACAAACATGACAATTAGTAGCAACATTGGTGCTATCTTGCGGTAGCAACCTAATAGGACAAATACGCCAAAAATGAACTCAAAAATGGCAACGCTCATGGCCATAAACAAGAGGAATGGCTCAAAGTTTGAAAATCCAAAAGAGCTAATGTATTCTGCAAATTTGTAAATTGAACCCCATGGGTCAATTCCTTTAACAAAACCTGAGAATATGAATACGCTACCGATGAAAAGCCTAAGAATGGCTACTATCCAGCGACATCTTTTTTTGTTGAATTTATTTAGTTTCTGAAGAATCTCCATAGTGTAGCTTAATCAAGCCAAATAATGAGTAGTTAATCATATCCATATAATTTGCATCAATCCCTTCAGATATTAGAGTTTTCCCGCTATTGTTTTCTATTTGTTTTGTTCTAAGAATTTTAGAAAGAATCATATCGGTGTATGAATTTATTCGCATGCTACGCCAAGCCTCATCATAATCATGATTTTTGGCATACATAAGCTCCTTTGTAGCACTCATGTGCTTGTCATATAGCTCAATGGCTTTTTGTGAGTCAATATCGACACTATCGGCAAATCCGAGCTTGAGTTGAATAAGTCCTATGATACCATAATTTACTATTGCAATAAATTCGGGCATAATACCTTCATTGACTTTTGCTTCGCCTAATATTTCGAGAGTTCTGATTCTCTTTGCCTTAATAAGAATTTGATCGGTTATTGACTGAGGACGCATAATGCGCCATGACGCGCAATAATCGTTCAATTTCAGGACGAATATTTCGCGACAAATATTTATAACATAATCAAACTGAGACCTTGTATCTTCCATAAATCTAATTCTTTTATATATTCACAAAGTTAAGTATCTTTTCTATTCTACACAAGATTAGAGCGAAAAGCAAATATATAAATGTGGTAATACATTAAAATTAGTTATTGGCTTTAAGTCTTGCAATTAGATTATCGCCGAGAGCTGTCTTTTTCTTTATATGGTCTACTACCATTTTGACAAAATTATCGTTCTCAAAATCGCCTCTTACTTGTTCAAAGTCGCTATCTTTTCGAGCAGCACATCCATCAAGTCCAAACCCTGTCTTTGCGATTAAAGAAAATTCCTTTTTTGCATCTTGATAAAGCATATTATCAATGCTCACAACACTTTCTTTCCAGAGTTCAACAATAGTGATTATATCGGTAGCCTTGATTTCTGTTATAGATTTGCCATACCAGTCTTTAAAGTTCTCAACTACCCATGTCCATTCCATATCGTAGTAGTTGCGATGTTGGATTGCAAAAATCTGTTCTATCTCTTTGACTGAAGATATTTTCCCATTTTCTATATTGTCTACTAATAGTGTTACCTCAGATTTTGGCATAATTAAGCCACTAATGTCGAGCCATTCTCCTGTTCCTTCATTAATAGTAGGAGTAAGTGCTTGATGAATATCGTTGTCATTATTGATATTTATACCTTCGAGCCGTTTTATAATAGAATTGCCCATAAACTTATTAATGGCTTTGCGATAATATTCTCTCCCTTTGCGCAGTGCATGAGGTTCAATAGTCATTGATTGATATGTGTATCTGTCGGCAGTTAACCCAGATGTTGATTCGAGAGTATCAAGTAACTTAATCCCTTGCATCATGCGTCCAATAGTGTAGGGACTTAGCAGATTGAAGTTTATTAAATCGAGATTATAATCATCTTTGCGTTTGTCACGTTTCGGCCATTTCTGGGCATCACGTATTGTGCCCACGCTCTTTAGGTTAACACCTGGTACGAGATATGAGCGTCCTTTATTTTCAATAAGGTAAGAGAATGGTAGGAGAGATGTGTCGGGGTGTGAAACGTGTCGTCCCATGACGAGAGAGAATGCTCCAATCTTTGCTGGCCAAAGAATATAAGAGTCACTTGTCGTTTTAGACCCTCGTTCAACTACGCCTTGATGTATAGGTCCAAGTTTATACATGTGATTACTTTGGTTTGAACCACTTCCTGCATTTAGAAAAGAGAACATTCCTGCAATCAGAAGGCTTGACTTGTGCATGCTCACGGTATAGGGGCCAGCAAAAATTGCTGCTGCTTCACCATTTTCGCACGAGCAATTAGCAAAAAACATGGAATCGTGTGCCGAAAATAGATGCGATATGTGGCACCCTTGTCCAATAAAAGAATGAAGTAGAACGACTCCATCTTCAATGTGTGCTCCACTGCATATAATAAAGTCTTTAGCCATTACATTGTGACCAATAAACACATTGTCTTTCTGTGAGCCGACGATTGTCCCATTTTCAAGATTGCTTGCACCTTCAATCAATGAATAGTCACCAATTTTGACGTTTGTTATTACGCCTGTGTTTAAGATACGCGTATTTGTCCCTATTTCACCAAAATCAGAACAAATAGATAATGAATAATCTTGAATGAATGCTGATGCTTTTTCTATCATCTTAGGACGATAACGATACATGGCAAGCATATAGGCCATGTGGGTAGAAAGATTGTCATAAATGGGCACTTCTCGTCCTCCCGATTCGTTGAGTACTGATATTTTTACTCCATTTCCGAAGCTACTGTTTCCAATACATTCAATGCGACTTACATTTTCAATATAGGCATTATCACCAATCTTGTAATTGGCAATATGGTTTGCTACATTATTAATATATACATTGTTACCTATAATGCAGTTATGCAGTGACGCATTTTTAATTTCGGAATGGCGCACAATACCACAATCGAGAGTAAACGATGTATAAAAGTTACCAAGTCTTATTTTGCCCGAAAATTGTACATTATTTATATATTGTGCATCAAAATCGTGTGCAACAATTATATTATTCCAATCGTCGGCATTACATTTATTGTGAATGAGATGCATTATCTCACTATCACGTAAATTTCTAAATTCCATACTTAAATCTTTGGTTCTAAAACAAATAAAACATAGTGTCGTTATTCCTCAGTTACTTCATCTTCATATTTTTGGAATAGAAAATCATTGTAAGGAAAACGTGCAGTGTGTATCTCTTTTGCCTTTTGGTAGAGCTTATTTTTTAATTCATCGATATTCAATTTCTCTTTTGCTGAAATGAAAATGCAATTATCATTCATTTTTGCCATCCATGTTGCTTTTAGCTCTTCAAGAGATATATTTTCGCGTGTACGAGGGGTTAAATCGTCTTCATCTTTTTGAACATAATTAAATGCGTCAACTTTGTTAAATACGAGAATGACATCTTTGTCGGTGGCATCGCACACCTCTTGAAGTGTACGATTGACTACATCAATTTGCTCTTGAAATTGCGGATGAGAAATATCCACAACGTGAACAAGAAGATCGGCATCACGTACTTCGTCGAGCGTGCTTTTGAACGAGTCGACCAAGTGTGTTGGGAGTTTGCGTATAAATCCTACTGTGTCAGTTAGTAGAAAAGGTAAATTATCGATAATAACTTTTCTAACTGTTGTGTCGAGGGTCGCAAATAGTTTGTTTTCAGCGAATACTTCACTTTTGCTTAATACGTTCATTAATGTTGACTTGCCAACATTTGTATAACCCACTAAGGCTATGCGTGTGAGTTTACCTCTATTTTTTCGTTGAATTGTTTTTTGTTTATCAAGACTCTTCAACTCTTCTTTAAGCCGAGATATTTTATCAAGAATAATACGGCGGTCGGTCTCTATTTGTGTTTCACCAGGACCACGCATTCCTATACCACCGCGTTGTCGTTCAAGGTGAGTCCACATTCGAGTCAATCGAGGAAGTAGATATTGATATTGAGCGAGTTCTACTTGTGTCTTAGCGTTAGCGGTTTGCGCACGTTTGGCAAAAATATCAAGAATTAGGCTTGTCCTGTCGAGAATCTTTACTTTTAATTCACTCTCAATATTTGATATTTGTTTTGTCGTCAGGTCATCATCGAAAATAACAAGTCCTATTTCGTTGTCGTCAACATATTCTTTTATCTCTTGTAGCTTTCCTTTACCTACAAAAGTGCGAGGATTTGCGGTATCGCAACGCTGTAAAAATGTTTTTACAGGAATAGCACCAGCAGTCTCAGCAAGAAAAGAAAGTTCTTCGAGATATTCTTTTGATTTGGCTTCGTTTTGCGATGGCGTTATTAAGCCGATAAGGACTGTGTTCTCGGTTGTCTCTTCTGTTAATATATGATCAATCATTCTTGAAGTTCTATTATTTAAATTTCTTAATTATGAGTATAACAATAATCTATCCTAAAGAGTTATTGTTATATGCAGTTACTATTGCTGAATAAAAAAGTCGTAACAGATATTGATACTGTCACGACCTTATAAATATTTTATATAATCAATTATTTCTTAGATTCTACTTTATTGTATCGAGCGTTTAAGCCTGTAATAATATCTTTTGTGATATCATACTTTGCATCGATGTGGAAAGTAGCCGCTTTATCAAGAATAACATCATATTTCTTATCCTTATTGTATTCTTTAATGAAATTTTCAACAGAGTCGTTTAGTTGAACGTTGTTTTGCAACATCTCATTTTGAATTGTGCGTTGTAGGCTTGCCATGTAGTTCTCAGCATCCATTTGCATCTTTTGCAATTTTTGTTGGTCGGCATTAAAACTTGCTTCAGTAAGATAACCGTTGCTCTTGTACTTGTTTTGAATATCGGCAGCTAAACGTTGTATTTCAGCACTCTTTTGACGTTGAGCAGCATCTAATTTTTCTGAGCTACGTAGCATTGCTTCATTAAGATCTTTTGCAAGATTATAATTTCTTAACAACGAATCTTTGTCGATGTATCTAATGCTTAACTGGCATTTATCGTTGGGCTTGACATTTTCTGACTTGGTGTCATTTTTCCCTTCAGCGCCACAAGCTGTGAATAATGCGACAGTTAAAGCTACAAATGTGAACTTAGCAAATTTTTTGAAAATCATCATTTTAAATTCTTATCTAATTATTTATTTAATACATTCTTAGAAGCGCATGATATGCCTTTATCTTGCAAGGCAGGATTGTTATGTATGTGTGAGTTAGGAAATTTCCCACCCTTAACAAAAAACACTTTTATGCCTAACAGTAATGTTGAGATACCAATTATTAATAATGTAAGTAACAGTATTTTCACCTTAGCGCTATATTTATTGTGCAAATATATGAAAAGCTAATCGGTTTCTTACTCTTATATCAAATATATTTTGTAACTTAGGGTGCAATTAGTGAGAATTTTAACATAAATTTAAATATAACCCAAGATAGATAACATTTTTAATAATTTAAGATACAAAACATGACTATTAAAGAACTTAAACCAGAGTTGATCTGGAACATTTTTGATGAAATAACAAAGGTTCCCCGTCCATCTAAGAAAGAGGGTAAAATACGCCAGTTTCTACTTGACTTCGCGAAGAAGCATAATTTAGAGGTGAAAACTGATGAAATTGGTAACGTTGTAATGTCAAAACCTGCAACGGCTGGGTATGAAAAATCACCTGTTGTGGTGCTACAAGGGCACATGGATATGGTGTGTGAAAAGAATGCGAACGTCGTTCATGATTTCGACAAAGACCCTATTAAAACTATAATTGATGGTGAGTGGGTTCATGCCGATGGAACTACACTTGGTGCTGATAATGGTATTGGCATGGCAGCATCTCTTGCTGTTCTTTCAAGTGATAACCTCACTCATGGTCCTATTCAAGCATTATTTACTGTTGATGAGGAGACTGGGCTAACAGGTGCTGAGAAGCTTGGTGAGGATATGATTAATGGCGACATTCTATTAAATCTTGACTCTGAAGATGAAGCAGAAATATTTATTGGGTGTTCTGGTGGATTAGATACCACTGCTACATTTAAATATAAGCGTTCCATATCTCCAGAGAAATTCCAATATTTCAAGATTCATTTCGGAAATATGCAAGGCGGACATTCGGGTACTGATATAGATAAAGGGCGTGCAAATGCTAATAAGCTAATGGCTCGTTTCTTGTGGGAAATAATGCAACATGGTGAGATTGCTATCTCATCAATAGATGGAGGCAATCTTCGTAATGCTATTGCGCGTGAAGCCACAGCAATATTTGGCATTCATACGGATAAAAAAGAAGAGGTTCGTGTAAATTTAAATCACTTCATTGCATATCTTGAAAATGAATATAAAGGAGTAGAGGACTTAAAGATAGTATTAGATTCTGTCGAAGCCCCTGAATATTGTATTGACAACACTACCGCAACGGCCTTAGTGCGTGCATTATATTGCTGTCCTCACGGTGTAATATCAATGTGCAAAGATATTCCTGGATTAGTTGAGACATCTACAAATCTTGCGTCGGTGAAGATGTTACCTAATAATGAAATATTAGTAACTACTTCGCAACGTAGTTCGGTGGAGTCACAAAAATATGACATTGCTCATCAAGTAGAGGCTGTATTTCAATTGGCTGGTGCCACAGCTACTCATGGTGATGGCTATCCTGGTTGGGCTCCTAATCTTAAATCACCAGTTCTAAATATTGCTTGCAAGGCTTATGAAGATTTATATAATATAACGCCAGCATGTAAAGCTCTTCATGCAGGTCTTGAATGTGGCTTGTTCACACAAAATTATCCAAAATTGGATATGATTTCATTTGGACCGACATTGCGCGATGTTCACTCTCCAAAAGAGAAAATGCACATTCCAGCAGTAGAAAAATTTTGGAATCACTTGGTACATACACTTGAATTAATTGCTAAACAATAGTTAGCACTATAATTATTATTGAGGGTATTGTAAAAGTAGTGATATGATTAGTATTTCACTTTTATAATGCCCTTATTTTTGTTTTTATTAAAAATACCATTAGTATGAATCTATTACGAAAAAAACATTGTTATCTATTACTATTGATGATAATAGTTACTTCAGTAGTGGGGATTTCTAAAAACATAAATCCTGACGATACTGTAATTAAGGACAATGTAGAAGATCGATATTCACGGCTCACTGATGATGATTATGCCAAAGTTGCGGCAGAACTCGACATTGATGTGGCAACGATAAAGGCGGTAAGCGATATTGAAGCTGGTAAAACTCACAATGGATTTGCTACACCGGGTGTCCCAATAATAAACTTTGATGTGACAGTATTTCGTGGCTTTTTGCGAAAGGCAGGTATAAATGCAGCAAAATATAAGAAGAGTAATTCAACAGCTTTTTCTCGTGTAAATACCGCAAAATATGGGTCTTATGCTAAAGCTCAATATGCACGACTTGAAAGTGCAAGGGAAATTAATGCCGATATAGCAAATAAATCTACATTTTGGGGAATGTTTCAAATAGGAGGTTTTAATTGGAAAAAATGTGGCACATCATCGATTGATGAATATGTAACACTCGTGAGTCAATCTGAGGCAATGCAACTTGAATTGTTTGCACGCTTTTTGGAAAATAGCGGTATGGTTAAGTATTTGAAAACGAAAAATTGGAGAGCATTTGCAAAGGCTTATAATGGCACAAGTGCGATAGCCAGAGGGTATCACAAACGTCTTGCTTCGGCTTATGCTAAATATTCACGATAAATAATAAACAATAAACATGAAAACAGAAAAGCAAAAAATGCTTGACGGCGAGCTTTATGATTGTGCGGATAACGAATTATATAGTCGTTGGCAAGATGCAAAATGCTTGCAATTAGACTTTAATAATACGCCAGTGACGATGAATGGTAAAATTGCATCAATTCTTGATAAATTAATCGGTTCACGCGGAGTAGATGTGTCGATAACAGCACCTATATATGTAGATTATGGTGATAATATACACATAGGAAATAATGTAGAAATAAATATGAATTGTGTGTTTCTCGATTGTAATACTATAACAATAGGCGATTTTAGTGGTATAGGACCTGGAGTGCACATTTATACTGTGTTTCACCCTATAAATCCACAAGAACGCTTGCCCGAAAATAGTACATTCTGGAAATCTCAAACGTCGCCAGTGGTCATTGGTAAAAATGTGTGGATAGGTGGTGGTGCTATAATATTACCTGGTGTGACAATTGGAGATGGAACAACAATAGGTGCAGGAAGTGTTGTCACTAAATCAATTCCAGCTAATGTATTAGCTGCTGGTAATCCGTGCCGTGTGATACGTCATATATAGTAGATTAATATCATAATATTACAGATATATAATATTGTTCAATATATGTTGCTGTAAGTGTGCTTTTAAATAAATATACTTATATTTGTAACCGATATAAGAACTAATAATATATATAATGAACAATAATGCGATAGAAAGTCAAACGCCATTTTCAATATACCGAAGTTCATTGAGCGAATATTTAGGAAATCCACAACGCTTTGAAGGTGGTGCAATAATATTTTGTAATTCAGGAATTGCTACCGTAGATGTCAATTTAAATTCATATACATTAAATAGTGAAACCATTTTTTTTGTATTTCCGCATGATATTTTAGAAATTAAGGAGCAAAGTTGTGATTTTGAAACTATATTTTTCACGATGAGTCAAGAACTTATGGAGGAATCTTCATCTCGCATCCAACATATAGTTTTTGAGAAGTTGTATAATCACCCATTTCTTGAGTTTGTGGAGCCACGTTTTATAAAGTTTGTTAGGAATACGTTGGAGAATATTCAATATTTTCATGATGAAATTGATATTACATTTCAGCATGAAAAAGTAATGTATCAGATTCGTAGCCTTTTACTCACAATTGCTGATAATATAAAAAGTGATGCGGCCACTCCAGCTGTGTTTTCAAGACTTGAGGAGCATTTTAGAATATTCATGAAATCGGTTTCTCAAAATTTCAAGTTGTCACGTGAGGTTGCCTATTATGCCGATAAAATGAATATTACCCCTAAATATTTAAATTTTATAGTTCAGTCGGTTGCTCGACGTACCTGTAAAGGCTTGATTGACTCTTATGTGATAATGCAATTAAAATCAGAATTGCGCAATAGCGAGAAATCTATTCAGGAGATTGCTTATGAATATAATTTCCCTAATCAATCATTTCTTGGTTCATATTTCAAGAAGTTTGTAGGAATATCTCCACGAGCATTTCGCAACGGTGAATAACTCTATTTGTTAACTGTTATGTTAATATATACGAACTAAACAGGCTAATATTAACGACTAATAAGAAAATAAGTTAATTACGCTTATTTTATTAACAAAATAATTGCATGGAAAAGTATAAACACTTACATTTGTACGTGTTTTTCATGGTATTAGATTTAAGGTTAACAAGATTGGTTGTCGTGAGACAATCAATTTTTTTGTATATACCCAAATCCCCCTTATTTTGAGAGAACAATATTGATTGCTAAATAATGTGTTAACTTTGTGCAGAAATAATTTTAATCGAATGAAAATTAAAGGTATCATAAATCGTTTTACGCAATCCATAGTTGGTGCAACCATAGTTAATATTTTGTTGGCATTTTTGCTATTATTCATAGCCAGAATTATATTTGTAGTGTATAACTACGACCGATATTCAGGATATATGACGGTAGATTTGGCTATTGGAATGATAAAGGGTGGGGCAACGTTTGACGTGGCAACTCTTGCTTATGTAAATGCTTTATATCTTCTCCTTATGCTTTTTCCTTTTCATCTAAAGGAGCGAAATTGGTATCATCAGATGAGTAAATATGTGTTTATCGTATTCAATTCTTTAGCTTTACTGATGAACATTGTTGATACTGTCTATTTTAGGTTTACGGCAAGAAGAACGACGACTACTGTTTTTAACGAGTTTAAAAATGAGACTAATCTTACAAAAATATTTTTCACTGAATTTTTTCATAATTTTGTGCTTGTTTTAATTTTTGCTTTCCTCGTGTTCTTGCTCATTAAGTTATATCGGCAACCTAAATTTAAAGAAAAAATTAATCTCCTAAGTTATTATATAACAACAGTTATTGCGCTCACTGTCGCAACGTTATTATCAGTCGCAAGTATCAGGGGAGGTGTTGATCGCACTACTCGCCCCATAACGATAAGTAATGCTAACCAATATGTTAATCGCCCAATTGAGGCTGCTGCTGTACTCAACACTCCATTTTCTATAATTCGCACGATAGGGAAAACCGCCTATGAAAATCCAGGATATTTCCCTGCGTCTATGGATTTAAGTAAGATTTATTCGCCTGTGCATTATCCTAATACTAATAAAGAATTTAAAAAGAAAAATGTCGTTATTTTCATTTTGGAGAGCATGTCAAGAGGATTTATTGGTGCCTTAAACCGAGATTTAGACAATGGAAAATTTGAGGGATATACTCCATTTCTCGACAGCCTAATTCAGAAATCACTTACATATCGTTATTCTTTTGCAAATGGCATGAAGAGTATTGATGCTATGCCATCGGTGCTGTGTGGCATTCCAATGATGGTTGAGCCTTTTGTCCTCACGCCAGCATCGATGAATGAACTTTCGGGGCTTGGAGGAGAATTGAAACGTAGCGGTTATCACACGGCATTTTTTCATGGCGCACCAAATGGGTCAATGGGGTTGCAGGCTTTTGGACGCAGTTGTGGATTTCAAGATTACTATGGTCTTGATGAATATAAAAAGGATAGCAATTTTGGCGGAATGAATGACTTTGATGGCGCATGGGCTATATGGGATTACCCATTTTTCCAGTTTTATGAAGAAAATATTTCTGAAATGAAAGAGCCTTTTGTAACTGCGTTATTTAGTGCCACTTCGCATCACCCATTCAAAATTCCTGCTGAATATAAAACAAAATTTCCAGAAAAGAGCGAACCATTATATAAGTGCATAAGTTATACCGATGAGGGATTAAGGGCATTTTTTGAAAAAGCTAAGAAAGAAAAATGGTTCAATAATACGATTTTTGTAATCACTGCCGATCATTCGGGCTATTCAAACAAAGAACGCGACTTAACCGATCAAGGAGTCTACGCTGCCCCAATTATTTTCTATGCACCCGCAGATACAACTTTGCGTGGGTTTAAGTATGAGATAGCACAGCAAATTGATATTATGCCCACCATCTTGAGCTATTTAGGATATGATAAGCCATTTGTATCATTTGGTAATAATCTATTAACTACCCCAGCCGAGAAACGCTTTGCAGTGAGCTATCTTTCGGGAATTTACCAATACACAAAGGGCGATTATTTTCTCCAATTTGATGGCAAAAAGAGTATAGCAATATATAATTATAAGAAAGATCAAACATTGAAACATAATTTGATAAATAGCATTTCACCAGATATTATAAGGAGTCTTGAAACAGAATTAAAGGCATTTATCCAACAATATATGGTGAGAATGAACAGCGACAACCTAACAATAAAAAAATAAAGTTAGTTCGGAAAAATCACGTGCGACAATGCTAAAAAAATTAACCAACAAATAATATGTCAACGATACATCAATTATAGATATTGATCTCTGAAATGGCATAAGAAAATGTATTAACTATTATTATATTTGGAGTAATACAAATTATAGCTTCAATCATTGTAGGAGATGTAACTGTTAAAAAAGAAATTAAATAATTATGAGTGGAAAAACTCCCATTTTCTATCATACAAAAGTTTTAGCGAACACTAATAATCTTTTTAACATTTATCATCCACCGTATATTTCTGCTGACCCGTGATTAGTTCATAGGTTATATAATACGATATAATAAGCGAGCCATTTTCTTTAGAAAATGGCTCGCTTATTGTGTAAAATATTCGGTCTTACTTAATAATGTCGTAGGCGCGGAATACTTTTTGTATTTTTTCTAATGCCATAGCCACTTGTTCTTGTGTGTGCGTTGCCATTAAGCTAAATCGAATTAGAGTGTCGGTAGGTGACACGGCTGGAGAAACGACAGGATTTACGAATATTCCTTCTTCTAATAAGTCGTGTGTAACGGCAAAAGTCTTGTTGTTATCACGAATGTAAAGAGGAATGATAGGTGTAGATGTGTGACCTATCTCGCATCCCATATTTCTAAAACCATCAAGTGCCAATTGTGTTACTTTCCAGAGGTTCTCTTTGCGTTCTGGCTCAGCGAGCATAATATCTAATGCAGCACTTGCAGCAGCAGTAGATGCTGGTGTGATGCTGGCTGTAAAGATATAAGAACGTGAGTGATGGCGAAGATAATTTGTAATAGATGTGTCGCACGCAATAAATCCACCAAGTGATGCAAATGATTTACTGAAAGTCCCCATAATTAAATCAACGTCGTTACTCACGCCAAAATGGTCGCAAGTGCCACGTCCTTGATTTCCAAATACGCCAATTCCGTGAGCTTCGTCAACCATAACGGTTGCGTTGTATTTTTTAGCGAGAGCAACAATTTCTGGTAGCTTAGCTACATCACCTTCCATTGAGAATACTCCATCGGTAACGATAAGTTTTATCTTATCGGGTTTGCAATTAGCGAGAACTTTTTCAAGCGACGCCATGTCGTTGTGTTTATACTTTAATGCTTGAGAGAACGATAGGCGACGGCCTTCAATGATTGAAGCGTGGTCTTGTTCATCACAAATGATATAGTCTTCTCGTCCTGTAAGGCAAGATACAACTCCGAGGTTTACTTCGAAACCAGTAGAATATATCATAGCATCTTCTTTCCCGACAAATTTAGCTAATTTAACCTCAAGGTCTTTATGAATGTCGAGTGTGCCATTAAGAAATGGAGAACCAGCGCAACCTGTACCATATTTACGGGTAGCTGCGATTGCTGCTTCTTTGATTTTTGGGTGGTTTGTAAGTCCTAAGTAACTGTTTGAACCAAACATAAGGACTTTTTTACCGTCGATTAAAACCACAGTGTCTTGTTCACTTTCTATTTTACGAAAGTAAGGATATATACCAGCTGCTTTTGCTTTTTGTGGCTCTTGGTATTTATCAAGTTTAGCTTGTAATAGCTTCATAGTTTATAGGAAATATTATCTGTCATAGTTGATAAACTATCTGTATTCAAGATTCAATATTATCAGAACCTCTTATTAATACAGACTGCAAATTTACAAAATAAAAACTTAACTTCTGTAAATATCTTATCAAAAAAACATACAATCTTTAAGATTATAGCCGTTTGGCTTGATGTTCACATACCTCGTTATGATAATTTAAGACTTTGCAATATGATGAAAGACTAAACATTGTGTGTTTTTCGCTCATTTATAATCATAATTATCGATTATAATAGATATTACTTTCTATTTAGGAATATTTCCATAATAAATAATGTAAAATAAATTATAGATTGCATCGCTATTTGTTCTATAATTGTAGTTATAGGGGCATAAATGACACTCAAATATTTTGATAATGGAAAAAATACGTTAGAGTATAGTACATGGAATAAAAAAAACTGCGATATTTGTAAGTTTAAAAAAAGAAAAGCTTATAAATATGGAGTTAACCGCAGCACAATTAGCTGCTCTTGTACAAGGAGAAGTTGTAGGAGATTTAACCGTCAAAGTAAATAATTTCGCCAAAATTGAGGAGGGTAGAGAGGGATGTGTTTCTTTTCTTGCCAATCCAAAATATACTCATTTCATATATTCTACTAATGCTTCTGTGGTGCTTGTGCGCAAGGATTTTGTCCCTGAACATGAGGTTAAAGCGACATTAATAAAAGTAGAAGACCCTTATGCTACACTTGCTGAATTGCTAAACATGGTGAGCAAGCAAAGTGGACGTAAGAGTGGAATTGAGCAACCAAATTATGTTACAGAGGGAGTTAAATTGCCTGAGAATATATATTTAGGTGCATTCACTTATGTTGGAATAGATGCAAAAATAGGAGCAAACGTGCAGATTTATCCCCAGTGCTATATTGGAGATGGCGTAATTATAGGAGAGAATACTATTATATATCCTGGTGTGAAAATTTATGCTGGATGTGTTATTGGTAGTAACTGTATCCTGCATTCGGGTGTTGTTATAGGAAGTGATGGATTTGGATTTGCACCCGAGAATGGTGAGTATGTAAAGATAGCTCAGATTGGAAATGTTATTATTGAAGATAACGTTGAGATTGGAGCAAATACTACTATAGATAGGGCTACGATGGGAAGTACTATCGTACATCGTGGAGTGAAACTTGATAATCTTATTCAAGTGGCTCACAATGTTGAGATAGGGGAGCACACCGTTATGGCAGCCCAAGTAGGAGTCGCTGGCTCTACTAAGATTGGTAAATATAATATGGTAGGTGGTCAAGTGGGATTTGCTGGACATATTATTATTGGTGATTTGAATCAGATTGGTGCTCAATCGGGCATTCCTAATAGTGTGGGTTCAAAAAACACTCTTATGGGG
The DNA here is from genome assembly GCA_036661515.1 of Muribaculaceae bacterium. Classification (GTDB taxonomy): domain Bacteria; phylum Bacteroidota; class Bacteroidia; order Bacteroidales; family Muribaculaceae; genus HGM05232. Next base: position 17,569 of record JAVWYO010000012.1, read on the forward strand.
TATCCTGCTGTTAATAGCAAAGATTTTGCAAGGCAAACAATTTATGTGAAGAATTTAGCCTCACTAAATAAGACAGTGGGCTTGATGGGTAAGAAAATTGAAGAATTAGAAAATAAAAAGTAATAAATAATATAATATTAGCTGATAACAATGAAACAACGTACCTTAAAAAAATCTTTTTCTGTTGAGGGAAAAGGATTGCATACAGGAGTTGAAATAGAAGCAACATTTAATCCAGCACCTGATAATTCGGGTATCCAATTCCAGCGTATTGATTTAGAGGGTAAACCTATAATATATGCCCTTGCTGAAAATGTTTCAGAAACTCAACGTGGAACAGTCTTGGCAAAAGGTGATGCAAAAGTCAGCACAGTTGAGCATGCGTTAGCTGCGTTATATGCTGCAGGTATTGACAATTGCCTTATAGAGATTAATGCAGCCGAGTTACCAATCCTTGATGGTAGTGCAAAGGAATATTCTGAGAAAATAGAAGATTCGGGAATAGAGGAGCAAAAAGAGGAAAAGGATTACTATATTGTAAAGCAAAAGATAGAAGTCAGAGATGACATAACAGGATCTTCTATAACTGTCTTGCCCGATGATGATTTTAGTATTGATACTATGGTGGCATTTGAGTCGCCAGTGTTGTCAAATCAATATGCAACATTAATAAATCTTGACGATTTCAAAGAGCAAATATCAGCGAGTCGCACATTTGTATTTGTTAGAGAAATCGAGCTATTGGTAAAGAATAACCTGATAAAGGGTGGTGATCTTGATAATGCAATAGTAATTTATGATTCACCAATATCTCAAAGTGAACTTGATCGTCTTGCCGATTTGATGAATGTGCCACACAAAAATGTCACCGAATATGGATATGTAAATAATAAGCCTCTTGTTGCCGATAATGAACCAGCGCGCCATAAGTTAATGGATGTGCTTGGCGATATAGCTCTTATTGGTCGTCCATTAAAAGGTAAAATCATAGCTAATCGTCCAGGTCATACGATAAATAATATTTTTGCACGTAAAATACGTAAAGAAATAAAGCGTCAAGAGTTGCAAGCTCCATGCTATAATCCGAGTCTTGAGCCTGTGATGGACGTTAATAGAATAAAAGAATTATTACCTCATCGTTATCCATTCTTGTTAGTAGATAAAGTTATTGAGGTTGGGCGCAATTTTATAGTAGGAATAAAGAATGTATCGGTAAATGAACCATTCTTTCAAGGCCATTTTCCACAAGAGCCAGTAATGCCTGGTGTACTTCTAATAGAAGCAATGGCACAAGTTGGTGGATTGTTGGTGCTGAATATGGTTGATGAGCCAGAGCGTTATTCAACGTATTTTTTGAAAATAGATAATGTGAAATTTCGACAAAAAGTAGTTCCCGGTGATACTCTAATATTTCATTTGTCATTTACAAGTGAGATACGTAGAGGCTGTGCCGCAATGAAGGGTTATGCTTTTGTAGGCGAAAAGATAGTGACAGAAGCCGAGTTTATGGCTCAAATAATTAAGAACAAGTAGTTATATAAAGAAATAAAATTATGAAACAACCATTGGCATACGTCCATCCAGCAGCTAAGATTGCTTCTAATGTGGTAATAGATCCTTTTGTAACCATTGACCAAAATGTTGTTATTGGTGAGGGGACACGTATCGGAAGTAACGTAACCATATTGGAGGGTGCGCGCATTGGTAAAAACTGTACAATCTTTCCAGGTGCAGTCATTGCAGCTGTTCCTCAAGACCTTAAATTTCAAGGTGAAGATACACTTGCTATTATTGGTGATAACACTACATTGCGTGAGTGTGTAACAGTAAATAGAGGTACAGCCGCAAAGGGTAAAACGGTTATTGGTAATAATTGTCTTATCATGGCATATTCACATGTCGCTCATGATTGTGTGATAGGTGATAATGTGATTATGTCGAATGCTACACAGGTGGCTGGAGAAGTAATCATAGATAGCTATGCCGTAATAGGTGGTGGTGCACTAATACATCAATTTTGCCACATAGGGCCTCATGTTATGGTGCAAGGAGGAGCGTTAGTAAATAAGGATATTCCTCCCTATGTAAAGGCAGGACGTGACCCAATATCTTATGCTGGTGTCAATTCGATAGGGCTTCGTCGTCGTAATTTTACAAATGAACAAATTCGTGAAATACAAGAGATATTTCGTTATCTTTATTTGTCGGGACTTAATAACTCAGATGCGGTAGAGCGCATTGAGGCTGAGCTTCCAGCTACAAAAGAGCGTGATGAAATAATTCTATTTGTTAGAAATTCAAAACGAGGAATTATTCGCGGATATATGTAATATCTAAGCTAATTGGATTATTACTGTAATAAATAATTTTACGGCACTGAGTTTCTTGTTGAGTTCAGTGCTGTGCTATTTTTATAAAATATTATAATGATATAATGGAAACCAATCATAAGATAAATAAGGTGGAAATGAGGCAACTCCAGCTCAATGATTATGCCCAATTAGCACAATCGTTTAAGCGTGTGTATGCCGACAAAGATGTCTTCTGGACTTTCGAGCAAATAAAGACTCTTGTTGATATATTTCCAGAAGGACAAATAGTAACCGAAGTTGACGATAAAATCGTTGGTTGCGCTTTATCTATTATTGTCGATTATAATATGGTAAAAGGAGATCATACTTATGCTAAAGTTACTGGAAATGAAACTTTTAAAACGCATAATGCAAATGGTAATATACTCTATGGTATAGAGGTGTTTATACATCCCGAATATCGAGGATTACGACTTGCAAGACGCATGTATGATTATCGTAAGGAGTTGTGCGAAAATCTCAACTTAAAGGCTATAATGTTTGGAGGACGCATACCTAATTATCATAAATATGCCGAAAATCTTCGCCCACGTGAGTATATAAATAAGGTGAAGAGTCGTGAAATATATGATCCAGTATTGACTTTCCAGCTCTCTAATGATTTTCACGTTCGCAAGGTTATAACTAATTATTTGCCTAACGACGAGGAGTCGAAGCATTATGCTACATTACTTCAATGGGATAATATTTATTATCAGCCACAGCCTGATGTAATGGAGAAGCGAAAAAGTGTTAGGATAGGGTTGGTTCAGTGGCAGATGCGCCCATATAAGGGGATTGATGATGTCTTTGAACAAGTGGAGTTTTTTGTAGATGCAGTTTCTGATTATAAAAGCGATTTTATTCTATTCCCTGAATATTTTGATGCTCCATTGATGGCAAAATATAATCATTTGGGTGAAGCTCAGTCAATACGTGAACTTGCGCAATACACTACTCAAATTCGTGACCGCTTTATAGGGCTTGCTATAAGTTATAATATAAATATTATTACAGGAAGTATGCCCCTCGTTAAGGAGGATAATCGCCTTTATAATGTTGGATATTTATGCCGTAGAGATGGTAGTTACGAGATGTATGAAAAAGTACATATCACGCCTGATGAAATAAAGAGTTGGGGACTGTCGGGAGGAAATGTGATAAAAACGTTTGAGACTGATTGCGCAAAAGTTGGTATTCTTATATGTTATGATGTGGAATTTCCCGAATTATCAAGAATCCTTGCTGATGAAGGAATGCAAATATTATTTGTCCCATTTCTTACTGATACGCAAAATGGATATTCTCGTGTGAGGGTATGTGCACAAGCTCGTGCTATTGAAAATGAGTGCTTTGTTGCAATTGCGGGTAGTGTTGGAAATCTTCCGCGTGTGCATAATATGGATATTCAATATGCGCAGTCGGCTGTGTTTACTCCTTGTGACTTCGCATTTCCTACTGATGGTAAGCGAGCCGAAGCAACACCTAATACAGAGATGATACTTGTATCAGATGTTGACTTAGGTCTTCTTAATGAGTTACACACTTATGGAAGTGTTCGTAATCTTCGGGATCGTCGTTTAGATCTTTATGAGCTAAAGACTAAGAAATAAATCTTATATAATAGGAGCAACCCCAATACCGGGACGGTTGGTAAGTGTTATTTTACCTTTAACTATTTTCATGCCATCGAAGCAGTCGTTTGCTATAAGCAGATTTCCGTCGAGGTCAGCCCAATCAACCATTGGTGAAAGTTGAGCTGCTGCACTCACTGCGCATGATGTCTCGGTCATGCACCCAACCATTATTTTCATACCCATTGCTCTTGCTTGGATAGCCATTTTATAGGCTTCGTGCATTCCAGTACTTTTCATTAGCTTGATATTTATACCATCATATGCTCCTGCTGCACGTTTTACGTCGGGAAGACGTTGAAGAAATTCATCGGCAATAATCGGCAAAGTGCTACGTTCACGTAGCCATGCTGTGTCGTCAATCATTTCTTTTGGCATAGGTTGTTCTACGAATAAACAATTACGTTCGCTGAGCCAGTTAATCATTTCAAGAGCTTTATTTTTATCATTCCAGCCTTGATTGGCATCGACGCATATTGGTCGGTCGGTCTTGCTACGAATTATATTCACAAGTTCTTTATCATTATCAAGACCCATTTTAACTTTCAACACATTATATGCTCCTGCTTCATCTACTTTTTGGCGAACGATGTCGGCTGTATCAATACCGATTGTAAACGATGTATCTGGCGCTTTTTCTGGAGAAAGTCCCCATATTTTGTACCAAGGTTGTTGCATAATCTTGCCAAGAAGGTCGTGTAAAGCGATGTCAATAGATGCTTTTGCGGCACGATTATTTGGTGCAATGGCATCAATGTATTCAAGAATTTCTTCAAGACGGAAAGGGTCGGTAAATTGAGATATGTTGACGCTGGATAGGAATTTACATACCGATTCTATGCTTTCACCAAGATATGGTGGCATAGATGCCTCGCCATAGCCTGTGATTCCGTCATATTCGATTTTTACGAGGACATCGGGTGTTGTCGTTCGACTACTTTTCGCAAGGTTGAATGCGTGGCGTAATTTTAATTCGTAAGGCTCAAATGATAATTTAAGTGATTTATTACTACCCGAGAGTGTCTTTGTTGCGGAATTAATTGCAGAAATTGAAATAGGAGAGCTGACTGCTATCATTCCAAGCATTGTATTTTGTAAGAATTTTCTTCGGTCCATAATATGATGAGTTTAAAATTTATTTTTGTGTAGATAAAAAGTACCAAGGATGTTTTTTGACAGAAACAATACCTTTTTTATCCACATTACCAGCAATGCGACTTATTGACAAAAATGGGGTAGTTAGATAGTCTAATTCAAGTGGCTTTAGGCTGTTTATTTTAACTCTTCCAGATGAATGAATATATTTGCCGTCGGATAAATATATTGCAACATGCGTTACGCGACCTGTTGCTGAACCAAAGAATAGTAAATCTCCTTTTTGAGCTTGTTCCCACTCTTTTGCCCCTAATTTTGTGCCATAAAGTGTTTGTTGTGAGGCATCGCGTTGTAGTATTATTCCATTGGCAAAGTAGCAAGTTTTGCTTAATCCAGAGCAGTCAACTCCCTTTGTCGATGTGCCGCCCCAAGTGTAAGTAGAGCCCATTAGATTACGGGCTGTCTTTTCAATTAGCGATGGGTTAAAAGATTGGTCTGCCCAATGCGATAGCTCTTTCACATCAGTAATTTTGGCATAACCTTCGCGACCATCTGGCGTTGCGAGTTTTATTAAAATGCCATCTTTAAATCCTTTGTATATTAGAATATCGCCGAGCACAAGGTCACTAACAATATCATTAGTCATACCTGGTTTTGAGATTAGCTCCGATGATTTAGCTGTTACTATATATCGTTTGTCTTTGCGCCATTGATTAAATTCGGCATCTGTAATCCTCGATATACTACCACTTGTAACCCATGAAATATAATTGTCAGGAGTCTGTACTCTATACCAATAGTCGTCTTTTTCAAGTATCCTTATTGGGGTTCCCATTAGTGCTTGTGAAGTAAGTTCGGCTGAATGATCGGGATTTGTCCTAAGGTGAGCAATTGGTAGAGATACTAATGCCCAAGTCTTGTCCATATTAACTGGGAGTACGGTGATGTTGTCGGCAAATTTAATGTTGTTTTTTTTGAGCGTTTCAATAATAGCATCTTTTGTGTTAGCGTTATCAACTTTTCCGTTGATATTATATACATCTCCTTTTAATTCGCTTTTTATTTCCCATATAGCAGTTCGGGAGTCGGGAGCTTTCTCCTTTTTAATGTTGCTTAGCAACTCCTCTACTTGTGCGTTAGCTGTTATAGCAATGGCAAAAAGCATGATTGTGATTAAGTTACGTTTCATGTGCATAATAGTTATTTTATTTTTTCAAATTTTATTATTTCAAGTTCTGAATTCCATTTGCTGAAGTCAATATTACCGCTCCGCCATTCTACCTCGCCTGCTTGACAATCCACTGTCTCGGTGCGTATATATTGTTTTGCGGGGCTAAATGGTGAGTTGACATTGCTATTTGTTGCCATTCGATAGATATCGGTACCTGTATTGTAATATGCCTTTAACTCTTCGTTTCGTGTTCGGCCAAAAGAGACATCAGTAGGAACCCAGCCTATGCCTTCAAAATATGTTTCAGCCCAGTCGTGATAATTCTTTTCGCCTGGGTGTAACATCCACCCACTTTCCCAACGCGCTGGAATGCCAATGGAGCGCATAAGTGTAATATAAAGTAGTGTTACTTGCCCGCAATCGCCATGTCCTTGTTCGAGTACATAATTAGGAATGTTTGGTATTGTGCTGTAATCTCTTGCGCCAGCCCATGGAAATTTGTTACCTATCCATTTAAATATAAGCGATGATTGTTTAAGTGGATTTGTTTCGTTTCCTACAATTGATAGGGCAAGAGATTTTATGTCATCGTTTATAATAATATGAGGATATTGTGATGCTGTATATTTTTTATATTCTTGCGAATTTTTATTATAGGGACGTAGCTTACTCAATATAGTGTCGGGCTCAAAAAATTGTGCTGCTACTTCATAGCTATAAATTGCTTCAAAGTGAGTTGCTACATTCTTCTTTGCTACCTTTTCCATAAATATTGTATTGTGAGGAGAACCATTAGATAGGGTAGGTGTTGAAGACGATGAAATCAGTTTTACGTTACGTTGTCGTGTAGTCTCAAGTGGAAAAGGAATCCACACTTTGAGCATTTCGCCTGCTGGCACAACATTAGGTTTTACATCAATGGTAAATTTTATTTGAACGCTATTCCAATTGCATGACCCATTTTTATCGGGAATACATGATGAAAAAGCCTCGTGCTTATATCTGAGCCTTTTATCAGCTTCTTTATCTGATTCTGCTTGTCGGGAGGTTGTTATAAGGTCTTTGTTTAGTAGCCTAAGATTACGAATAGCTTTACGAAACCAAAATTCTTTGCCGTCGATATTCATAGTCTCAATATATTTCTTGCTTTTCCAGTCTTCTATTTGCTCGATGGTGACATTTGGCATGGTAGCTTTTAGCTGTTTAATCCCATTTGCTTTACTTATTCTGAAATCATTACGTATGCGTTGCATTATAGTGCGTAGGGAATCTATTTCCTCTGCTCTATTATTCTTTTCTTTTGAAGGAAGTGTATTCATTATAGAATTTGCTTTGGCAAAATTCCCATTGTGAATATTCATTTCTACATTACTTTTCCAATCAGCACCCCATAATGTGGCACAATAAATAATAGAAGTAAGCATTAATGCAATTAATCGTGTCATTGGTATTTTGTTTTAATATATAATCATAGCAAAGATAATGAAATGGAGATTAATAACTAAATGAAAACAATAAAATTTTATAGGCTTATAAAAAAATAAGTCGGCTTTATTGGAGCCGACTTATATACTTGACGTATGATTGTTTTTGAAGATATAAACTATTTTATTCGTAGCACTTTTCCTTGTTTAATCTTTGATGATTTAGATACTCCGTTTAGCTTGCAAATTTCGCTAACAGATACTCCATGTCGTGCTGCAATTTTACCAAGACTATCGCCACGACGAACTTTGTAGGTTGTCTTTGACCCTGTCGATTTATAAGAGTTAGAGCCTCTTTTTGCGGCGTATTTTGCACGTTGAGCATTAGGTGAGTAGTCGCGAGAGAACTCGTATGTGCGTTTGTTGAACGTGAAAATATCGGTGTGGGTAGTTTGGTTTCTGAAGTCAAAGATTGCGGCTGGGTTAATTGCATATCCCATGAAACGTGTTTCAAAGTGTAGGTGTGGTCCTGTGCTTCGTCCTGTGTTACCACCAAGGGCAATAGGATCACCAGCTTTAACGTATTGATTTGGTCTTGTAAGGAAGCGCGAAAGGTGTCCATAAACGGTTTCAAGTCCGTTCTCATGTCGAACGATAACATAGTTTCCATATCCACCACCTTCGTATTTTGTTAGGCGTATTTTGCCATCAAATGCTGCACGAATTGTATCGCCAATGTTAACTTTTAAGTCAACTCCTTTGTGCATTCTGCGAAAGCGTGGACGATAACCGTAAGGTGATGTTACGTAACCAGGACATGGCATTGAAAATTGACTAACGTCTATCTTTCGAGAATTAGGGACAATAGCGTTTTTATAAGAATTTACTTTGTCGCTTTTCCAACCTTCTCCATATATATCGGCTTCTGGCTCATTTTCATCTTTTAAGATGTCGTCCATATAGTCCTGCGTTTCCGTGAGCTTGATTTGATTCTGAATTGTCTGTTGAGATGCTAATAAATCGTCGTGTACATATCCGTGACGACTGACTGATTGCAAATTCTGAGCATACAAAGATGTTGAACAAAGCACTGTAATGCTTAACCCAAATATCTTTGCCGTAGTTGATAATTTCATCTAATTCCTTTGTTTAGTTAAGCTTCATCTGAAGCATATAAAAAATTAATGTTGGCGGGGGTGTAACTGAAAATCTCATTGTCCTGGAAGAAGCGTTTAACTTCTATCTTTGCACTTTCGACCGAGTCAGAAGCGTGGATAATGTTCTCTTGCCCGCTCATGCTGAAGTCGCCTCGGATTGTACCCGGTGCGGCATTTCTTGAATTCGTGGCACCTGTCATGGCGCGAACGACTTGAATTGCATCTTTTCCTTGAAGGCAAACTACAATGACAGGTGATGCCATCATAGAGTTTTGAATTAATTTAAAAAAAGGCTTCTCGATGAGATGTGAATAATGCTCTTTTAAAGTGGTTTCTGATAACATTATCATCTTTAATCCAGCGATAATTAACCCTTTGCGTTCAAATCTTGAAAGGACTTCTCCTGCAAGATTTCGGGCTAATGCTGATGGCTTTAAGATAACTAATGTTTGCTCCACTTCGTTAAGTTTTTTTTGTTAATTAATTTCGTATATCTCAAATGTAGAAATTATTTCTTTAATAGAGAAAGTTTTCAGCATTAAATTTCTACAATAAATGTATCCTCTTTGTAACATGGTATGATAAAAGCCTATAAACCAGATGAATACGTAAAACATGTTTAATAGCATGTTTTTTATATGAAAACATCAAATCGCTAAATTTGCTCTTTTGCAGTGTTAATAATTGTAAATGCGAATGTTAACTTATTAAGCTCCAATTGATAGTTTTATCAAACAAAAATTTCAGTTGTTCTCCTAAAATTTTATTTTCAAGATGTTCTATATTTGGGTCTTCTTCTATAATTTTCATGGCAGAATCTCGTGCAAGTTGTATAATCTGTCCATCGGTGGCCAAATTTGATATTTTTAAGTTGAATGCAATGCCACTTTGTTGAGTTCCTTCCATGTCGCCAGGACCACGTAACTGTAAGTCGGCCTCTGCAATTTGAAATCCGTCGCAAGTCTCGGTCATTATTTCAAGTCTTCGACGTGTGTCTTTTGCAATCTTTTGAGAGCTCATAAGAATGCAATAAGATTGATTAGCTCCTCTACCCACGCGACCGCGTAACTGATGTAATTGCGACAGTCCAAATCTCTCTGCATTTTCAATAATCATTGTTGAGGCATTAGGAACATTTACGCCTACTTCAATCACTGTGGTAGCAACAAGTATATTTGCTTTGCCAGAGACGAAAATACTCATTTGATACTCTTTTTCTGCTGGCTTCATTTTCCCATGAACAAAACATACGTTGTAGGAGGGGAATGTTTCACGAATATATTCGTAACCATCTTCGAGATTCTTTAAATCGAGCTTTTCGCTCTCTTGAATTAATGGATATACAATGTATATTTGCCTTCCAAGTTTTAATTGCTCTCCTATAAATTTATTTACTCTTTCTCTATGATTGTCATATCTAAGAATAGTAAGAATGGGTTTACGTCCTGGTGGCAGTTCATCAATGACCGATACATCTAAGTCGCCATATACCGTCATGGCAAGTGTGCGAGGTATTGGTGTTGCAGTCATTACTAATATGTGTGGAGGTGTGCTATTTTTCTTCCATAATCTTGCACGTTGAGCTACTCCGAAGCGATGTTGTTCATCTATTACTACCATTCCAAGATTGTGAAAATTCACGGTATCCTCAATCACGGCATGAGTTCCTATTAATATGTGTAGTTCTCCTGAAAGAAGATTTTCATGGATAATACTTCTTTCTGATTTTTTTGTTGACCCTGTGAGAAGTGCAACATTTACGCCTATTTTATTAGCAAGTTCGCTTATGCTTTGATAGTGCTGTGTGGCTAATATTTCAGTAGGAGCCATGATACACGCTTGATAACCATTGTCAATGGCAATTAGCATTGACATGAGTGCCACAAGCGTTTTTCCGCTGCCCACATCTCCTTGCAGTAGTCTATTCATCTGTCGTCCCGTGCCCATATCTTTCCTTATCTCCTTAATGACGCGTTTTTGGGCATTGGTGAGCGGGAATGGCAATACCTCGTTATAGAAATTATTGAAAAAGGTGCCTACTATTGTAAATCTGAATCCTGAAATATTGCGGTTCCGTAGTTGGGTATATCGTAATATATTTAGTTGAAGGAAGAAAAGTTCTTCAAATTTAAGTCGCATTTGCGCCTTTTGTAAAGCATCTATCGATTCAGGAAAATGAATGTTTCGTAGCGCTTCATGAATGCCCATGAGATGATGCTCCAAAATTATTGATGCTGGTAGCGTTTCATCGATATGCTTTATTGCCGATAGCAAGTTTTCTTCAAGTTGCTGGATAGTGCGTGAAGTGAAAGAGCGATTACGCAATGTCTCTGTGACATTATATATTCCACGAAGTCCTTTTAGAGGTGTTTCGGGTTTACAAATATCTATTTCTGGGTGAGCTATATTGTAGCGGTTATTAAATAGGGTGGGCTTTCCAAAAATTATATATTCTATTCCACAATTATATGTTTCTGAAATTTGCTTTACGCGATTAAACCACACAATCTCAATTGTCCCAGAGCCATCAGTAAATAGAGCATTTAAACGCCGTTTTGCACCTTCACCATGAGCAGTGAAGTTTATAAACCTACCTTTAAGTTGAATATATGGCATGTCGCCATCAATATTAGCAATTTTATAGATTGTGCTACGGTCAATATAACGAAAAGGGAAATAATATAGAAGGTCATAGTATGAGCGTATATCTAATTGCTTATTGAGCAATTCAGCACGTTTTGGTCCAACGCCAGTGAGATATTTTATGTCGAGACGTGCAAGATTATTCATTATTCAAGAGTAATTCGGCTAAAGCGATATCAAAAGGATTTGTAATTTTTATATTTTTACTATCTCCATCGATTAACACAATTTCATGGCCACTATTTTCAAACACAGAAGCATCATCGGTGTATCTATCCGAAAATGGCGTTTTGTAGGCTTCTATAATGAGATTACACCTAAATGTTTGAGGAGTTTGCACTGCAACAAGATTATCGCGTTTCATTGCTTTACTTCCGTGCTCATCTTTCATTCTGATGCTATCGGTTACTGCTATTACTGGAATTGCACTCCCTTTGATTTCAGCTACTTCATAAGCCTTTGTTATTATTTCTTTTGTTATCAATGGTCGCACTCCATCGTGAATTGCCACTACGCCATCTAATGAGCTTATTGTAGTAAGGCAATTCTTCACCGATTGAAATCGTGTGTCTCCGCCTTCAATAATGATGTGAGGTATTGTAAAAGAATATTCTTTGCATAGCGATTGCCAGTAGGCAATTTGTCCTTTTGGCAAAGCTAAAAGTATGGATATTGAATTATCGGTTGAGTGAAACGCTTTGATTGTGTGCATAAGAACGGGAATGCCACGTAATGGCACAAATTGTTTTGGAATTGTCGATTCAAATCGTGATCCTTTTCCTCCTGCAACTATTATGGCATATCTTTTCATAAGCAAAATTAAAACAGCTTCTTAATACTATGCAAAATAAGCAAAACCATCGGGGTTATAAAAATAAAAAAGGAACTTTTTGTGAAAAGTTCCTTTTTATGGTTTTCTGATAGGTATGACTTTTTTTAAGGTAAAAAAGATTGTTTTAGGTTTATTGTGCAAATATCGACCTTAAAATCATCACCAGCAAATAAAAAAACATGTTGTACAATATGTTTTTGTGTGAGTAGTAGGCATTTAAAATCTGCAAAATTAGGTAAGTTTCTGATGTATAGCTATCTATCTATATTTTGTTTTCCTTAGCAAAATGCTTAAACAATGTTAAATATATATCATATCGTAGAAAATAGCAAGCTAAATATATATTCTTTGCCGATTATTTTGGCAGATGTCGCACATAATATCTCAAATATATAACTTTAATAGCAATTATCCATGCCCTAAATTTTGAAATATTCTATTTTAAGAGTTTTACCGTCATAGATGGCAAAGGAAAAAAGCTGTATCCAATCGCCGAGAATTGTGATTGAAGAGGTATCATTTATTTGTGATTGTTGAGCAATATGAAGATGCCCAAATATAAAATAGTCGATATGCTCAACTGTTGCTTCATACTCTCGCGCAAAACGAAATAGATATTCGCCATCTTCTCCCTTAAATTGTGGAATTATTGGATGTGTATTTCTGCTTTGAGAAGACCACCCATGAGCAAATGGTACAGTCCAACGTGGGTGAATTGCCGAAAACAGAAATTGGCAAAATTTATTACGAAACAAAGAGCGGATTAAACGAAATGAAAATTTACGATTTCCAACCCCATCACCATGAGAAAGGAAGAAGCGCTTTCCATCAATATCTTTTATAAGATTTCCATCAATAACTTTTATACCAAGTTCCGATGGCAAGTAATCAAAAATCCAGATGTCATGATTCCCTATAAACCATGTAATCTCTATTCCGCTGTCACTAAGCTCTGCAAGTTTCCCAAAGAAACGAGTAAACCCACGAGGCACCACATATTTATATTCATACCAGTAATCGAGAATATCGCCCATAAGATATATTGTCTTGGCACTATCTTTGATCGAATCAAGCCAGCGCACCACACGGCGTTCGCTTTCAATAGGATTATCAAGATATTTTGCACCAAGATGCAAGTCTGAAATAAAATATGTAAATTTCTCCATTTGAGTTAATGTGGTTTATAAAAATCCAAGTTCGAGCTTAGCTTCCTCGCTCATCATATCTTTGTCCCATTCGGGCTCAAACACAAGTTGAATTTCGGCACTCTTCACACCCTCAATGCTCTCAACCTTTATGCGCACATCTTCCATAATAAAATCCGATGCAGGGCAGTTTGGTGCAGTGAGAGTCATATCGATGTGTACGCACCCATCATCATTCACTTCAATGTTATATATAAGACCAAGGCTGTATATATCCACAGGTATTTCGGGGTCATACACGGTCTTAAGCATCATAACGATGCGTTCTTCTATTGATAAATCGTTATTGTCCATAATAGATACAAAGTTAATTAAAAAAGTGAATCTGTGAAAAACTACCTCTTTATTTATGGAATTATCTAATGATGTAGATATTAGATGGTAATAACACCTTAAAGAAGTGAAATTATAGTTAAATTATGATGCTATATTATATTATATTATATTATATTATATTATATTATATTATATTATATTATAT
>JAVWYO010000013.1:0-31439 GCA_036661515.1 Muribaculaceae bacterium
CTTTATAATTTTAACGGTTGTCTTTGCGTTGTCAATAGTTATTGTTGCAAAATACATTCCAGGAGCTAAAGAAGATACATTTACTGACGATACATTAACTTCGGTAATTACTGATTTACCGTCGAGAGCAATAATATTTACATTGCATGGTTCAGAAAAATGTAATTCATCAACAACAGGATTAGGATAAACAGTTACTCCTTTTAGAATCTCTGTGCCATCAACTGACGCAATTCTTGTGTAAGTCGTTAGTGCTACGCCTGTGATAGCTGGTCCTACAACTGTTGCTTGTGCATAGTTACTGTTATCAACTTCTGCAACAATCCCTGTAGAGTAAGTGCCTTCGGTAGCTTTTCCTTCGATTCCACCTGTCATAAGATCAACAGTGTAAAAAAGGTTCTTAGTTAATGTGTGATCCTTTTTAGTGTCAGAGTATCCGGTTAGTATAATATAATCGCTAATTACAGTTGCGCCATTAAATATTTCTTCAAATTTTGTGGGTTCGCCTTCATCAAATCCAGTAGATGTAGCCCATATAACACTTAGGTCGCTTTTCTTGAGAGCAACAGCATAAATGTCATCGGCACCTATTGCTTTTACTTTGTTATCAAAAGCTAAATCGCCTAAGAATGTGCCACTAAGTATTAAATTATCACCTTTAACATGCATATAACGAATTTTATTGATACTTGCAGAAGTGTTATCGGTAATATATTCATAAGTTTTGGTAACAGAAGTGTTTGCAGTTAAATCAACTGCTGAAATTATGTGGCCATAACCAATGTTTCCGTCGCCAGGGAAAGCAAATTTTAAATCACTATTTTTCCCTAAGATAGTGTAAGTTTCATTTCCTGTGGCTACCATGCCCGTATATAATGTGTTGTTTTCAACAGTAAATGTGGTAGATTTAACTTCCATTTGGTCGGGGATATTATCGCCAGATTTAATTGCTACAATTACTTTATCAGAAGAAAGATCGGCTTTAACTGAAAAGATAGATGATGCTGGTGAATCTAAAAACATAAAATTAGCTACGTTAACGTAACCTGCTTCAAAGGTATTTGTTCCATTTACTGTTTTACCTGTATAGATCGCTGATGCATATAGTTTACTGTTTGCACATTCAACTTTATTGATGCTGAAATATACATCTCCATCACTTGGATAGTACTTACCACTTGCAACGAGGTCAGCGCGCATTTCTGGAATAAATGTTTGTACAGCTTTAAGCACTCCGTTAGCATCGTATTGGGCAATAAATGCAGCATTTTGTTTTGTAGTGTATGTGCCATCTATTTTCATACCTCCTTTAGTGATGTTGTTTCCATCAGTGCTTTGAAATATTACGTCATCGGCAAGCGAGCCAGCAATGTATGCACCACCATTTTGGTCTGTAGTGATACTTGTGATAGTTGCTGCACCTTGAAGAGCAACATTCCAAAGAGCTTTAAGCTGAGTGTCATATTTAATTAGATAGGCGCTTGTAGCAATAGGAGCGAGAGGTGTCGCTGCTGTAAATTCAGCGTCAAAAGTTCCAGCCATGTAAACTTGCTTATCGGCAGTATATGCCACTGGATTTTGATAGCTTGCATCTTTGCTTGTTATAATGTTGTCGTATTTCACAGTGTTTAGCTGTGTAAACGTTGGTGCTGCTGTGGTTGTGCTTATAACCATTGTAGCACATGCAATACTGAGTAGAATTTTTTTCATAATTGATGTGATTTAAATTTATACTTGAAAATCTATATATTAATTAGCTAATTCAGGGTTTGCTGCAATGGCTTCACTTGGGATTCTAATTGTGTAGCGAGAATCGTTTTTTTTAAGTAAGTGAGAGACTCCGATATATGTTTTCTCGATAGCAGGACGCGTTGTGCGACGAAGGTCGAACCAACGATGTCCCTCAAAAGCGAGTTCACGTTGGCGTTCGGTGTATATTTCTTGGCGTAGTTCGTCGCGAGTCATTGCATTAATAGCTGTCTCTTTTGCTGTATATTTTGTTTCGTTATAACGAGCTTTATTAAGAATTAGCAAATATTTTCGAGCGTTTTCAATGCCATTTTCGTTATTTTCGAGTGCAGCTTCGGCAGCATTAAGGTATATTTCGCCTACTCTGAAAGTACAGCGGAAATTATCACTACCACTTTTTATTACTTGAATATTTGAGGCAGTTATTTGTTTGTAATATTTTGCTTTTCTTAAATCTCCATTTTCATAAAGTTTCCATAGATTAGGATTCACTTTTCCTGCTCTCACATATTGAGCATTGACACCACGTTCTAAAGAAACAATAGCTTCGGGCGATTCAAAATCGTTAGGTAGAATGGTTGATAAGTCGGCAAGAATGTTTTTTACTTTTAAAACATCTTCAGATGCTTTTAGTGATTTATCCCAAAGTCCCATATATAGATACACTCTTGAGCGTAATGCATTAATAGAAATTGTGTTGAAACGATATGTGAAGCCTTTGTCCCAATTTTCGACAGTAATTAGCTTTTCGGCAGTATCTATATCCTCCAATATCTGTTTATAAATTTCACCGACAGTGTTACGCGAAAGGAGTTTATCGGTACTTGAATTCATTTTTAGAGGCACTGCTTTCGACGTTGCAGGGTCGCAAGCAGTGTATGGCTCGCCATATAGATTCACGAGTAGGAAGTGCATATATGCACGTAGCATATATGATTCGCCAACGAGCTCATCAATTTCTATTTTGGTACCATCTAATATTTTATCTTTGCTTTCAATAGTGTAATTAGCACTAAACATTATTTGATAGTAATTACGCCAATTAAATGATATTGTAGTTTCCGATGGATTAACATCATTCCAAAGCCAAATATCTTTGTAAGAATTTAAATCCTCTTTGGAAAGAGATGGGTCCATAATAAATTCGTCGGAACGAAAAGTAGCAAGACCTCTATCGCTTGGTGTTAGTGAATAGGCCTGAGTAAGCATTTCACGAAATTCCTTTGCGGTACGCGGTATAACTCGACCCACAGGTTGAATATCGAGGAAGTCATCGCAACTTGCGAATGACATCATTAATATTGAGGCTATTATAAGATTATATATTTTAGTCATTGTCAATAAAATTAAAATGTAGCGTTAAGACTGAATGTAAACGTTTTAGGAATAGGTTGAGCGAATTGATTAGACATCGTTTCGGGATCGAGATAATTTTTATAATCACTACCAAATACGATTAAGTTGCGCGCTTCAAAAGCAACAGTAAGCGATTGCATAAATATTTTCTTTGTAATGCTTTCAGGAAGATTGTATGCAACGCGAATATTTTGGAGACGCACGTGGTCGGCACGCTTCACCATAGAGTCTAATTTTCCATATAGACCATATTCAGAATATTGAATATATTCAGCACTTCGTTTGTCGCTGGTCATGAGAGTAGGGAACGAAGTGTTTGTATTTGTTGGTGTCCAACGATTTAGAATATCTTGATTTGTATTCATACCTCTATCATAGCTTGTAGGAGAATATGAAGGAGTTGTTGTTACAAACATTTTTAAATTGAAAATGAAATTAAAACCTAACTCAAAACGTTTGTATGTCAACGTATTCATTAATCCACCAGTGAATAAAGGATCAGAAGACCCCATATATGTATATAAATTTCTTTGTTCTTCAGCCGTTAGAGTACTTGCGCCAGCGCTATTAAGTTTGAAAAACTCTTGTGCATTTACTTTCTCGCCTTTTTTATTGTAAAATAAAGGATATCCTTCGGCATCGAGTCCAGCAGATTTGTATGCAAATATTGCACCAATAGGATAACCTTGTCGGCTTGGCGTGGTCTGATTAGCTGGAACGCTTTCTTTGAGGACCTTGTTGTTATTGTATGCAAAATTGAAATTAGTGAACCACATAAAATCTTTAGTGTGAATATTACGTGTCCCAATAGACACTTCGACCCCGTCGTTCTTCATACTTGCCCAGTTAACATACATAGAAGCGAACCCAGTTTCTAAAGGTAACATTCGTAGAGCAATTAAGTCGGAACCTTTACGGTTATAGTAATCAACGCTTACGTTAACCGCATTGTTGAAAACACCAATATCAAGACCAGCACTAAAAGTCTTTGTTTTCTCCCAGCGTAGTTTAGTATTTGGCGGTGTATTTACTGAAATAATATCTTCGGCAGAGCCTGGAAGGATTGTAATGTTTTGGTAATCACCCATTACAAATGAAGAAGTGCTCTTATCGATGTTACCTTGAACGCCATAAGAAAGGCGTAAGGATAAATTATTTATTTGTTCGACCTCGCGAAGGAAATTTTCCTCATTAATACGCCATAAACCACTAACAGAATATAATGGAAGGAAACGATATTTTTTAGCTACACCAAACATATCAGAGCCATCAAAACGTACGCTACCCCCAAGAGTGTAACGTTTCATCAGAGTGTAAGATGCAGTAGCAAAGAATGAAGCAAAAGCATTTTCGGTGTAAGTTTTTGTGAAAAGCGGGTATAACCTTGCCCACGTTTCATCGGGGAAGATAACTGGTTTTGTTTGAAGTGTTTTGCGGTCATAACCATATCCTGTTGTACCCACTGATTTATACCAAGATTTTCTAATCTCAGTACCTACCATTGCTTCAATCTCATGAATATCTTTTATCTTGGTGCTGTATTCACCTTGTAATTTCCATGTAACTTGAGAACTTGTGCTATTTGCTTCGGTATTTTTTCCACCATTAGGAAGGAACGATTTTCCGTTTAGTATAGCAAGAGTAGTACGTTCTATATCTTTACGCATTGTGTACGTTTCACCGTCGGCAATCATTTCTTTAGAAACATCATCGAGTTGAAAACCAACTTGCGTTGTTGCTTTGATATTGTCATTAAACCTAAATTCGCCATCAAAAATTGCAGAAACAGCTTTAGTTGTCATTTCATACGAAGTACCAGCACGTTCCTCAAATATGTTGAATTTAAGGTCGGAATCTTCACGTCCTTGAATGTCGATATCGTAGTTATAAGAGCCATTGGCATTATATGGAAGTTGGTAAGGATTAGCTCGACGCGAGTAAAAGACAGGGTTTGTGAAACCGTCGGCATCAGTAAGATTAGATTTATTTACACGACGATTAGCAAATAAAGATGCGCCAACTTTTAATTTTCGACTAAGACGATATGTAGTTTTAGCCATTATATTGAATCTATTGGCTTCAACGCCCACAACATTACCTTTTTCGTCATTATAACCGAGTGAAGTGTAGTATGTAGCTTTGTCGTTACCTCCAGAAAGGCTTATATTATATTCTTGATTAAAAGTGTTACGGAATAGTATTCCGTTCCAATCGGTGTTTATAGCTTTTAAATTATTAATTTGAGATTTTGCATCAGGCGAAAGAGCGTCCCAGCCACCATTTTTGTATGCAGTTGTCAGCCCAGCACCTTCAATAATTCGAGCCACAGCCCCTTTGTTTTGACGATAAGTGTATCCTGATTTAAGCAATTCAAGTTCCAAATCAGTCTTTTGATTAGAATCTAATAAATTAAGTCTATCAATATCTATTTTTGGAGAAAACGAAAGGCGCGTAGAAAAAGTAACTTTTGTTTTGCCCGCTTTACCACTTTTTGTTGTAATAACGATAACGCCATTAGCAGCACGAGCTCCGTAAATAGCGGTAGCCGCAGCATCTTTGAGAACAGTAATGCTCTCAATGTCGGCAGGATTTATCCCAGCAATCGCTGAAGAGTAAATGTTGTCAATATCTTTTAATTCCGACATCGTTGGAACTTCAGTTCCGTCCATAGGAATACCATCGAGAACCCAGAGAGGGTCTTGTGTTCCGTTGAGAGAAGATGTACCTCGAATACGTATTTTAGCTGGTGCACCTGGAGCCCCCGAAGTGGCAACGGAAGATAATCCAGCAACTTGTCCTGCAAGAGCCTGGTCGATGTTCATTGCACTACCCACCATGTTATCGGTAACATCAACTTTGCTTATAGAAGCTGTCAATTTTCGTTTCTCTATTTTTTGATAACCAGTAACAACTACTTCTTCGAGTTGAGCTGCTGTCTTAAGTTTAATAACGATGTTGCTATCGGTACTCTTTATATAAACCATTTGTGAGCTGTAGCCTACATATTGGCATTCAATGTGCTTAATTCCAGCAGGAATTGACATCGTAAAGTTACCATCGATGTCAGTGACAGTATTAATAAAAGCCTTAGAGCCTTCAATTTTAGCTAATTCAGCAGAAGGAACAGATACCGATACTCCGATAAGAGCTTCGCCTGTTTCCTCAGCAATTACTTTTCCCGATATCGTGCTATTTGCAGCCGATGTAGCTAAAAAGCCGCAAAGGCATAATAGAAATATGCTGAAAGTTCGTTTTGTTAATATATAGTGTGTCATATTTTAATTAATATTTAGTGCGTTGTCGATTCGTAATATTATGTCCTTGTAGTGATATTTGGCTGCGGTGTCGGTAGTATTTAACCGTTGTTTTAGTAAGTCTTTTATGCGCAAAAGCTCACCACGTTTTACCGATATTGCATCGCTTGTTCTATTGATTTGAGAACCGTAGAAGCTCAATTCGCGTCTTGCTCCCAAGCGTTCATGATCTTCATGATTGCAAAAAGAATGCGATTCGTCGAGTAGGCGAGGTTCTGCAATTTTTTTATTAATTTTGATTCCCTCGTTTGCAGCAGCTGCAGTAATGAGAGCATCAACAAAACCTTTCTGAAGGTTACGTGTCATCACGTCGGGAATGGCACCCCTTTCGGTTGTTGCAAAAATGTGGCGATGTAATCCGTCCAAAAGATTTACTGCCGTAAAAGCCTTTTTACCATTAACTAATTCATTTTCGAGCATTCTCATAAGCCTATCATTTGATAGTAGGTCAAATAGGACGTATGCTTGAGCATTTTTGAGTATCTGTGTAGGTGCATATTCAACAACTCCAAAAGGTGTGTTTTTACGCAGATATGTGTATTCTGAAATTTTTGTGTCAAATAGCCATTTAGGGAAACATAGCACTTCATTAAGAAGGAATTTAAGAGAAGCTGCTTGTTTTTCTTTTTCTACATAGGTATATGTTTTTTGACCATCTCCCACAGTTGTATTCTCTAAATATATGCCACCAATATTAGCCATTACGTGATATAGATAGTTGTTCCATTGATTAGCGACAGCGTAGTATAATCGAGATGCTTCTTCGTAAGTCTGTCCTTTCTCTCCATTACTGCTCCATTTAATAACATTAGGCATAACACGCTTTAGGTTTGCAATGCCATATTCTGAAGATCGTATAGGGTCATCGCCAAGATCTTCATTTTGAGCACGGGGGTCTACTGCATCGCGTGGAGATTGAGCCTCGCTGTATTTATATAGGTTCCCTTTATTATGTTGAAGTAGATTATATATATTATCCTTTTCATCATCAGAGCTAACATCACCAAACCAACGATATCCATATTCAATAGCGAAAAGGTCGTATGTGCCAATGTGCGGTGATAATTTTGTTACACCATCACCAGGTTGAGCCACATAATTATATCGAGCGTAGTCCATAATAGATGAGGAAGTGGAATTTAGCTTGTCGGTAAAATCCTTTGAACGAAGAGAGTCGGTTGGTATAGCCCAAGACCCCATCATGTTGTGACGTAATCCGAGCGAGTGCCCAACTTCGTGACAAATAACAAAGCGAATAGCGTCGCCCATTATGCTATCAGGCAATTCTAAAGCTCTTGCGGCAGGATTAATAGCGCCCGTTTGCACTGTAATCCATTGTTGCAACATTGACAGTACATTGTGCCACCACATAATGTCGGCTTCAAGAATTTCACCGCTACGAGGGTCTAAAGTAGATGGACCCATAGCATTTTGTTTTGTTGATGCGGCATACATTAGAACCGAGTAATTTATGTCGTCGCTATCGGCTTCCATGCTGTCGGTCAGTTCTTTTGCTATTATTGCATTTTTATAACCTATGCGTTCAAAAGCCCCTTTCCAATCTTCAATACCTTGTTTTAGATATTTACGCCACTTAGTAGGTGTTGAATTGTCGATATAAAATTCGATAGGCTTAACAGGCTCAACAAGCTCTCCACGAATATAAGCTGCTTTATCCTTAGGTTCAAGACGCCAGCGAGTAATGAACTTTTTGTTATCCACTTTTTGTTGGTCGTCGCTGAAATATAAAAAATCGGAAGTGAAATATCCTACGCGTGGATTGTCATATCTACCCACCATAGGTGTTTGGGGAAGTAAGGCAATTGAAGTGCTTACTTCAACCGTTACATTTACAGAACTATTTCCCTCAACGACTTTTGTGGTGAGCTCTGATTTGGCAACAATATTGCTTTGAAATGCCTTAATAGATAGTATCTTAGATAAATCTTTTTTTGCGGCAGTACCAAGATTAATGCTATTAAACACGTCATTAAAATTTGTTTCTTTGCCGTTAAATAGGTCGCTAACTTTCACAATAACTCTTGTGGAGTCACTATTTAAAGATTCTATTTTAAGACTGGCAATAATAGGTGAAATATAGTTGTCGCTAATAGAACGTGTTATTGCATCTTCCTTTGGCGATAGAGGCAATGCACGTTTTTGGCGCACGTTTAATTTCTTATTTTGAATGTCGAGTTCGAAATTAACCATCTTGTTTTCGTAGTTTGTCCCACGATTTACGCCAGCTTCATTCAGCTCTAATGGCACGCGAAGTAGCTTATTGACAATAAGCATATCTCTGCTTAAAACATTCACAGGAATGTCGAAATAATATTCATCATCTTTAAAGAAGACGTTGAACATACCTTTAGATTCTTTGCTGCTACCATTAATCATCTTTTGATATGTGTTAACGGTGTCAACAGGAGTTTTTTTCTTAGTTTTATGCCAAAAGGCAGCATCGGCAGTTTGTGGAATAAAAACTGCACCAGCGAGTAGCATTGTTGTAAATATTTTTTTTAGACTCATAATTGTTATAGAAAAATCAATACGATATAGTAATAGCACTCTAACCGCATGAACGGAATAAATTAGCCTACAAAGGTAAAACTTTTTTTTGGTATCTGCACACAAAATGCTACTAAACATGTGGATAACAGTGCATTTTAATTACTTTTTTGAGCTATTCGGTATCTTTTAGATATTTTAATTAGGCTAATTCTATTTTTGTGCTTTTTGTGTCATTTTGTAAAATAAATGCTATAATTTGTGATAAATCATAATTTACCCAATAAAAATTTCATTTAGTCGGTAATAGTTTTTATATTTGTTTCATAACTATAACTTAGAAACATACATAAAAGGAAACATGAGTAATAATATAAATCAACATATACAGGATTCTGTTCGTAATAATTGGGAAGAATTATCTTTGACCGACTTTAATGGTGTCTCATTCCAATATCGAGATATAGCTCGGAAAATCGCAAAACTTCATATACTTTTTGAAAACTGTGGTCTAAAGCCTGGAGATAAAATAGCAATATGCGGGAAAAATTCAGCTCAATGGGCTGTGTTATTTTTTGGAGCATTGACTTATGGAGCAGTTCCAGTCCCTATATTGCACGAGTTTAAAGCAGATAATATTCATCATATTGTGAATCATTCAGAAGCAAAATTGTTTTTTGTGGATTTAACAATATGGGAAAATCTTGATGCCTCATTAATGCACAATTTATTAGGCGTGTTGTTGCTAAGTGATTTCTCTTTGCTCATGTCTAAAAATGCAGAACTTACTCATGCACGAGAAACCTTAAATGAATTATTTGGACGACGTTATCCAGAGCGATTTACGCAAGAAGATGTCGTTTATTATCAGCCTAAGCCCGAAGAACTGGCACTTATAAATTATACGTCAGGCTCTACTGGCTTTTCTAAAGGGGTGATGATTCCTTATCGTGCACTTTGGTCGAATATAAAATTCTGCTTAGAACGTCTTGAATTTTTGAAGCCTGGAGATGGAGTAGTGTGTATGCTTCCTATGGCACATATGTATGGCATGGCTGTTGAGCTAATACACCCATTTGCAAAAGGTTGTCACATATATTTCCTCACAAGAATACCATCACCAAAGGTAATTATGGATGCTTTTGCTACTGTAAAGCCAAAGTTAATTGTAGCAGTGCCACTAATAATAGAAAAGATTATTAAGACAAAAGTATTCCCATTACTTGATAAACCGTTAATGAAGATATTATTGAAGGTCCCATTTGTAGATGATCGTCTTTTGGGAAAGATAAAAGAAAAATTGGCAGAGACATTTGGCGGTGATTTACATGAATTAATCATAGGAGGTGCTGCCATAAACAAAGAGGTTGAAGATTTCTTAAGAAAAATAGAATTTCCATATACCGTAGGCTATGGCATGACAGAGTGCGCTCCGCTTATAGCTTATGCTCCGTGGAATGAAAATAGAGCAGGCTCATGCGGACGCATTGTAGATAACATGGAGGCAAAAGTTGATTCGCGAGATTCCGAAAATGTTGCTGGGGAGTTATTAGTGCGAGGTGACAATGTGATGCTTGGATATTATAAAAATGCCGATGCCACTAATAGTTCATTAAAAGATGGCTGGATGAATACTGGTGACTTGTGTACAATAGATGAAGATGGATATATTTACATTCATGGACGCAGTAAAAATATGATTTTGGGTCCTTCAGGACAAAATATATATCCCGAAGAGATAGAACAACAGTTAAATAATATGCCATACGTTAATGAATCCATCATTGTAGAAGAAGACGATAAACTCGTAGCTCTCGTATATCCCGATATCGAGAATGGGCAGCAACAAGGTCTCTCGTTTCAAGAGCTTAGTGCCATTATGCAAGATAATATTGCCTCATTAAATAGAGAATTGCCCTCATATTCTCAAATATTACGCGTTAAAGTTTATCATGAAGAATTTGAAAAGACGCCAAAACGCTCAATAAAACGTTATTTATATCAACATAAGTAATCATGGTTGCTAATATGCTATTTTTCAATTCTATGTGGATTTACACTATCATTTTGATAGTGTATGTTATCACTGTTTTTGGAATTGTAGGAGTAGTAATTTCTGAAAATAGGAATCCAGTGAAATCGTTGGCTTGGGTAACAGTATTATTGTTGGTTCCCATTATTGGAATGGTATTATATGCGTTTTTTGGACGAAGTTTCAAGAGTAAGCGAATGATTTCGCGAAAAAATAAGCGGAAATTACGTCGTAGTGAGGTCTTTAAGCAAATAGATAGTGGGGAATTAAATTTATCGAGAGAAAGTATTCAACAGATACGTCTTGCGCATTCTTTATCTGGAGCTGAATATTTTCCAGGCAATAAAATTGAAATATTTACCAATGGCAAGAGTAAATTTAGTGCATTTAAGCGAGATTTACTAAATGCAACGGAGTATATTCACATGCAATATTATATATTTGAAGAGGGAGAAATAGGAAATGAAATATGTGAAATACTGAAGCAGAAGGCTAAAGAAGGCGTAAAAGTGCGAGTAATATATGACCATGTTGGTTGCTTTAATGTTAAGAAACGTTTTTATAATGATATGCGTAATGCAGGCGTTGATGTTCAACCGTTTATGAAGGTAACATTTCCACAATTTGCTACGCGAATTAATTGGCGAAACCATCGAAAAATAACCGTTATAGATGGCGAGATTGGATATATTGGAGGAATGAATATTGCCGATAGATATATTCAAGGGGTTTCATTTGGAGCTTGGCGTGATACGCATTTGCGCATTATAGGTCCCGCAGTAGGAGGGCTTCAATATTCATTTGCAGTGGATTGGAATTTTATGGGTAAGCCATTGCTTATAGAAACCACCAAACGATATAATCTGCTCGATAATGCTGATGCTGGGATTCAAGTATTGACGAGTGGTCCGTTAGGGCAGTGGAGCAATATTTCATTTTTATTTTTAAAGGCTATTGCTAATGCTAAGAAATCGATATATATACAAACGCCATATTTCCTTCCTACAGAAAGTTTGTTAAAGACACTTCAAACAGCAGCTTTATCAAAGGTTGATGTGCGAATAATGATTCCACGACGATCTGATTCATTAATTCTAAAACTTGCTTCTTTTTCTTATATATCAGAATGTCTAAAGGCTGGTATAAAAATATATCTATATGATGCAGGTATGATGCACGCAAAGACAATAATTGTTGATGATGAATTTTGTACTACAGGTTCCACCAATTTCGATTTCAGAAGTTTTGAGCATAATTTTGAAGGCAATGTCTTTATATATAGCACATCTATCAATACACAGATGCGAGAAATTTATCTTACCGACCTGCAACATTGCACACGAATAAATATTACGCAATGGCGACATCGCTCACAGTATGAACGTTTTAGCGAGTCATTAGTAAGACTTTTAAGTCCTGTTTTATAATATATGAAATACTATTTATTATTTGCATTCTTTCTTTTAATAAGCAATACCGCAAATTGCACGGCACGAGAATATTATCCTGTAACGATTGAAGGGAAAAGCGGTGAAAACTTAAAGATAGCATTACAAATGCACATATCTAATCATAGCCGTATAGATAAGGCGTGGGAGATATTTCGCAAAAGCGATTGCCACGATGATGGGAGTGTGTGGAGCATGTATAGCAATGAAAAAATAATGTTTCCCAGTGATGGCGTTTCCTCTCCATTAAAGATGGATATAGATAGGCTAATTAGTCCAACTTGGTGTGGCGATGAGTTTCCCTATAAGCGAGATTTGACCTTTGATATGCATCAAATAACACCATGTCCCTTTGATGTTATCGATTATAAAAAGAATTATCCAGTAGGTGAAGTGTATGAGGCTCTATATGATAATGGAGTGTGGCAGTCGGGATTTTCTATGATGCTTGGCACAAAAATCAATGCCTTTGAACCTGCTGATGAATATAAGGGCGATTTTGCAAGAATGATAATGTATGTTGCCACTTGCTATGCCGATTATCAGTGGCAATCGTTTGCTATTAACTTGTTTGCAGGAGGTATATATCCCACATTAAATAGTTATGCACGAGAGATGTTGCTCCGATGGCATCGAGGTGACCCTGTGAGCACAAAAGAGCAGCTACGTAACGATGCCATATATAAAGTGCAAGGGAATAGGAATCCTTTTATTGATTATCCTGAACTGGTGGAACATATTTGGGGAAATAAGGTAGATGTTGGATTTAGTTTTGGAGAAGAAAAGCCAGAGGAGGATATAATCCCACTTCGTTCAACTTATAAAATTACAGACAAACGTATAGATTTGTATTCGCCATATATTCCTATTGGGGTAACTTGGCGCATTGATGGTGTGCCTGCCGATAAAGGTTATGTAGTGCCGTCGGTGCTTGGCAATGGTCGTCACGAATTGCAATATTCTGGTGATGGTGTTAATGGGAAAGTTATAATAGTAATTGAGCCATGAGAAGTAAATTGATATATGTTTTTATGGTTGTGTGTCTATTATTTTCTTGTGATAAGAAGGGAAGTGATATACATGATTCTTTTTCACTGTCAAAAAGTAAGATTGAGATAAAGGTTGGCGAAAAGTATATTATAAATGTTATCAGCGCTAAAAAATATACTTTTACGATTGATGATAATGTGGCGATTGCAACGCGTAACCGTAATAATGAAATACATATTATTGGCATTGCAGAGGGAGAGACTAAGCTCGTTGTTATATCAGATAATGAAAAACAGGAATGCAATGTAAAAGTGGTATCAGAACCTATTGATGAAGATTTGCAAAAAGAGCTTGGAAATAAAAGCCTTAGAATAACAGGTGCGGGGATAAATATGAACTATAACACTGCGGGCACACTATTTTCAAAAAATAAGAAAAACAATGTCACTACATATTTGGTAGCTGAATTTGATACTAATAATTATGTGTCAATTGCTATACTTGGCGATATCCCACCGAATGATGGAGAATTGGAGTTAACAGCATTTCGTTCAACCTTAATTGCTGGTACTTCAAAAATATCTTCAGTAAAAATTTTGAAACAAGAAGCTGGAATTATATGGCTTAAAATCTATTTTGATAATAAATCTTCTTTATTGTGTGTGCTTGAAAAATAAAAAAATGGAGACAATCTTTTAAAATTATCTCCATTATATGCGTAAGCGGTTATTCAAATAAATGTCTTAACCGACTAAATATTCGCTTCTTTTCGGTTTCTGATGGTTGCATATTAGGTGAATTGCGAAGGCTTTCAAATACAGCTTTTTCGCTGTCAGAAAGTTTTTCTGGAATATATATCATTATATTTACAAGCAAATCACCAACACCGTATTTATCAGGAGAAGGCAGACCTTTTCCTCGAAGTCGTAAAACTTTTCCTGGCTGAGTTCCTGGCTCTATTGTTAATCGAGCGCGGCCATCAACGGTTGGTACTTCAACTTTTCCTCCAAACACCGCTGTTGGAATATCAAGCATTAGGTTATATATTAAGTCGTTTTCATCACGTTGCAATTCGGGATTCTTTTCCTC
This sequence comes from Muribaculaceae bacterium, assembly GCA_036661515.1. Taxonomy (GTDB): domain Bacteria; phylum Bacteroidota; class Bacteroidia; order Bacteroidales; family Muribaculaceae; genus HGM05232. Next base: position 14,487 of record JAVWYO010000013.1, read on the forward strand.
TTCAATAACAATAAGTAAATCGCCATTGATTCCACCGTGACGAGCTGCGTTACCCATGCTTCGCATAGAAAGAGTCATGCCATCGTATACTCCCGCTGGAATATTTATTGAGATTACTTCTTCTTTGCGTTCGATACCCTCGCCATTACAATAGGTACATTTTTCTTTAATTATCTTTCCTTGACCATTACAAGTAGGGCATGGAGATGATGATTGCATTGCGCCAAGAAATGTTTGTTGCACACGTGTGATTGTCCCTGTTCCATTACAAGTTGAGCATGTAGTGTATGCGGTGCCATCTTTAGCTCCAGTGCCTTTACAATGATTACAACTGACATCGCGTGGGATTTTTAATTTTTTCTCAACGCCATGAGCAATATCCTTAAGAGTGACTTTTACTTTTACACGTAAATCGGAACCTCGATTTACTTTTTTACGACCGCGACTACTTGAAGAGCCACCAAATCCGCCAAATCCGCCACCGAAAATATCACCAAATTGAGAGAAAATATCGTCCATAGACATTCCTCCACCGCCAAATCCACCAAATCCACCAGCGCCACTTCCCATGTTACCCATGTTATGACCAAATTGGTCATATCTGGCTCGCTTATCAGGATTATTTAGTACATCGTAAGCTTCAGCAGCTTCCTTGAATTTTTCTTCAGCATCTTTATTACCTGGATTCTTATCTGGGTGATATTGAATAGCTTTTTTACGGTAAGCTTTTTTTAATTCGTCGGCAGTTGCCGTTTTTTGTACGCCTAATACTTCGTAGTAGTCTCTTTTTTCCATTGTTTCAGTTTATTGACCCACTACCACCTTAGAGTGACGGAGTACTTTATCGTTAAGTGTGTAACCTTTTTGAACGGTATCAATAATCTTTCCTTTTAAAGAATCATCGGGAGCAGGGAAAGTTGTTACAGCTTCGTGAAGTTCGGTATCGAAGTCTTTGCCCTCAGTGTCGATAGCTTTCACTCCGTTTTTTTCGAGATATTTCACGAATTTGTTATATATGAGTTCTATTCCTTCTTTTACAGAAGATACATCTTCAGTTTCTGCCGAAGCCTGAATGCCACGTTCAAAATCGTCAATAATAGGGAGTAATTCATTCATAGCCTTTTCAGCGCCATTTCTAATAATTTCACCCTTTTCCTTGATTGTGCGTTTACGGAAGTTGTCAAATTCAGCCATAAGGAACATATATTCTTCCTTTTCCTTAGCAAGAGCAACTTCAAGTTCATCTATCTTAGCCTGTTGCTGTGCATTTTCATCGATAGGCGTTTCTATTTCAGCGTCTTGTAATTCAGCCTCATCAATGCCAATAGCTTTCTCTTCGACATCGTTATGTCCGATGTCATCAATAGGAGCTTGCTTCTTGGCTTCTTTATTTTTGCTCATAATCTTCTTATTGTTTTTATTTTTCTTGCTCATAGCAATTACTATTATATGTTATTCAAAAATGTTGCCAACTTTTTCTTGTAGCTTTTATGTCATCATTAAATTTAAAAAAATCCAAGATACAATAAGCTGTAATGATAACAATGAAAGCGAAATAACGTTCAAAATAGCTCATCTGACATTACTATAATTCCATTGCATAGCAATTATAAAGAGGGAAGCGATTCTTAAGGTCGTCTGCCATTATGGCACTTTCGAAAATCCCGAATATTGATGAACCAGAGCCCGACATAGCTGAATATATAGCTCCAGCATCGTATAATGATTGTTTTATATCTAAAAGTTGTGGATAAGTGGCAAAAACACTTTTTTCAAAATCATTTTTCAAAACTTTTTTCCATTCATGAGTTGGATAGCTAAGTATTTCGGGCAATGATATGACGCTTTCGGCAGGTGTGACATTTGAATACGCGAGTGCAGTAGGAATTGATACATTTGGCTTTATAAGTGCAAGGTGCATGCCAGATAATGAGAAACTTATTGGCGTAAAAATATTACCAATACCAGTGGCAAGAAGAGGCTTATTATATGCAAAAAAAGGACAATCAGCACCAAGAAGTGAAGCAAATTTTGCAATTTCAATGTTATTAAGTCCAAGTTTAGTTATTTCATTAATGCTCATGAGAGTATTTGTAGCATCAGAAGATCCTCCGCCAAGACCTGCCCCATCGGGAATAATCTTGTGTAGATATATATCCATAGGAGCAAGCTTATATTTCGTTGCAAGTAGATTATATGCTTTCATAACGAGGTTCTTTTCGGGTGCACAATCTATCTTATTGCCTGTTATAGTGAGAGTTGTTGTGCCACTTTCAGATGGTACAATTTCTAAAATGTCATTAAGAGGAATAGGGTAGAATACTGTTTCAATATCGTGGTAGCCATCATCACGGCGACGCACTATATTGAGACCAAGATTAATCTTTGCGTTAGGAAAACGTATCATTGTTTGTTATTAAAAGTTGCGCTAAATTACGCATTTCTATACTTATTGACAAGTAGATAATACAACTTGTTAATTATATAATTTGATATATTGCTATTCATTATACTTTAATTACTAATTTTGCATAGCAATAAAATAGCTTCTAAAAAGATGGAATACTCAAACGATAATAAGCAATGGCGTAAAAAGCAGGAGTATCAAACTCCTCAGATGTCGGAATTAGGCAAACTTCAACCGCAAGACAAAGACCTTGAGGAGGCAGTACTTGGAGCCTTGATGCTCGAAAAAGATGCTTACACCGTTGTGTGTGACATTCTCAAACCCGAAAGTTTTTATGAGCCTCAAAATCAAAAAATATATGAGGCAATTGTAGCTCTTGGTGCCAGCCAGCGTCCAATAGATATGCTCACTGTCTCTGAGCAGTTGCGTATTAACGGTGCCCTTGAAGATGTAGGTGGGCCACTACGCATATCAGAACTTACTGGCAGGGTGGCATCGGCAGCACACGTTGAGTTCCATGCTCGTATTATAGCTCAAAAGTATCTTGCTCGTGAATTGATACGTTTTAGCTCTATGATTCAGTCGAAGGCATTTGATGAATCTAACGACGTTGACGATTTGCTCCAAGAAGCGGAAGGAAAATTGTTTGAAATATCGCAACGTAACGTAAAGAAAGATGTTACACAGATTGACCCAGTGATAGGTGGTGCGCTTGCACAGATTGAGGCTGCATCTAATAGGAAGAGTGGCCTTAGTGGACTTGAAACGGGGTATCATGATCTTGATAAACTCACATCGGGTTGGCAAAATTCTGATCTTATCATTATTGCAGCACGTCCAGCTATGGGTAAAACAGCATTGGTGCTATCTATGGCAAAGAATATGGCTGTCAATATAAATACGCCTATTGCAGTGTTCTCGCTTGAGATGTCGAATCTTCAATTGGTTAACCGTCTTATATCTAATGTATGCGAGATAGAGGGAGAGAAAATAAAAAGTGGTAGGCTCACAGATGTTGAATGGGCGCAATTAAATTCGCGACTTGCACATCTATATGGAGCGCCATTATATATTGATGATACGCCCAGCCTTTCGATATTTGAATTAAGGACAAAGGCTCGACGCTTGGTGCGTGAGCATAATGTGAAGATGATTATTATTGATTATCTTCAGTTGATGAATGCAAGTGGAATGAAATTTGGAAGTCGAGAACAAGAAGTGAGTATGATTTCTCGTTCATTAAAACAACTTGCAAAGGAATTAAATATACCAATAATAGCGTTGTCACAGCTTAATCGTGGAGTAGAAAATAGGACAGATGGCAAGCGACCTCAATTGTCGGATTTACGTGAATCGGGTGCAATTGAGCAAGATGCCGATATTGTGTGCTTTATTCACCGACCAGAATATTATACCCGTTCGGGAGAAGATGCAGAGGGGCATGATATTCGTGGACTTGCCGAATTTATTGTTGCTAAGCATCGTAGTGGTTCTGTTGATGATGTTAAGATGCGATTTAGAGCTAAATTTGCCCGATTTGAAAATTGGGAAGATGACTATGAAGTTATTCAAAATACTTATGAATCAAAAATGAATAGTGAAGGAGCAAAAGCGATTGAAGCAGTGAAAATAGATAATACTATTACACCTAATGCCGATTTTCTATTAGATAAGAATGATGATAGTACTCCGTTTTAAAAAACAACAAATCTCTAATTTATGTGTTATTACTAAAAACCTAAATTAGAGATGTTATGAATAGTAAAAATCAGAAGAGTAAAGTAAATAAATGGTTATTGTGGGGCGTTATAATTCTTGCTACACTACTTGTGTTGTGGCTCACTTTCTTTGAATATCTTGGTGCAGTGGAGGAGGGTGACGTTATCCAAGATGGGAATAATATTGAACAAGTTATAGAATAGCTTGCCACAAACAGTTAAAGAGGATATTCATCAAATGCGTAGAGTAGGGTGGATAGGTAACGTTCGCCTGTGTCTGGAAGAAGAGCTACTATTGTTTTACCAGCGTTTTCGGGGAGCTTTGCAAGTTGAGTTGCAGCCCACACTGCTGCACCAGAAGATATACCTACAAGTAGCCCTTCGTTTTTTGCGAGCTTGCGACTTGTGAGTATTGCATCATCATTTTTTACTGCTATAATTTTGTCAACAACACCTGAATTATATGTTTTGGGAATAAAACCTGCTCCTATGCCTTGTATCTTATGAGCACCTGGATTTCCACCAGAAAGTACAGCCGAATCGGCTGGCTCTACTGCAATAATTTTTATAGCGGGGTTCAATGCTTTCAGTCCAGCCCCTACACCGCTGACAGTACCCCCTGTGCCAACTCCTGCAATGAAAATGTCAATCTTTCCATCGGTGTCACGCCATATTTCTTGAGCTGTAGTTTTTATATGTGTTTCAGGATTAGCTGGATTCTCAAATTGTTGAAGGATTATTGAGTCTTTAATTTCATTACTGAGTGTTTCAGCTTTGGCGATTGCTCCTTTCATTCCTTCGGCACCAGGAGTGAGGACTACTTGAGCTCCAAGTGCTTTTAATAGATTTCGACGCTCTGCGCTCATTGTGTCGGGCATTGTGAATATTGCTTTGTATCCTTTAGATGCTGCGACAAAAGCTATTCCTACGCCAGTGTTTCCGCTTGTAGGTTCTATAATAGTGCCACCCGATTTTAGAAAGCCTTTCTTCTCGGCATCTTCAATCATTGCAAATCCTATGCGGTCTTTTACGCTACCAGCAGGGTTGAAATATTCAAGTTTCCCAATTACAGGTGTTGTGAGTTCTTCGCTCTGATTATAATTAGTAAATTCTAAGAGTGGTGTATTGCCGATAAGCTCGGTGAGGCTTTTGTATATTTTCGACATATTTGTGTTAAATGACTTGAATTAGTAAATTGAGCAAATGTAAATAAAAAAATAATTAGTTTTATATTTTTTGTCGTAAAAATATGAGTTATAAACGTCCTTCATTTGCATAACTGTAATATCCCGATTCGCAAATAATGATATGGTCGATTACCTCGATATCTATTAATTTCCCAGCTGCAACGATTTTGTGTGTCAGCATATCATCTACTTGGCTCGGTGTTGCTGAACCAGATGGGTGATTGTGATATAGAATGATTGATGAAGATAAATTATCGATAGCTGTTTTTAGAACCATTTTAGTGTCAACTACTGTTGCACTAACGCCTCCTTGACTAATACGAAATTTACCAATGACACGCTTTGCATTATTTAGAATAATTATCCAAAATTCTTCATGCGTTAGATGTCCTATCTCGTGTCGCATAAGATTATATGCGGTATTTATATCTGTTACTTGGTCGGTGGGTATATTTACTTCTTCGGCATATTGTCGTCCGAGTTCCAGCGCAGCAAGAATTGTAATAGCTTTGGCATCGCCAATGCCTTTGAAATTGCGTTTTAAATCGCCTATGGTGCGTTTGCCGAGATTACAGAGCTTGTTGTCGTAGGATTGAAGAATGCGTTGTGATAAATCTACTACCGACTCACCAGGAGTGCCACTACCAATAAGAATAGCAAGTAATTCGGCTGCAGAAAGAGCTTTAAACCCATATTTGAGTGCCTTTTCGCGTGGTCGATCATCAACTGAAATATCTTTTATTGCGCGATTATATTTAGTATTGCTCTGTTCTTCTTTCATATTGTGTTACAATATTATTTACCTCGACGTATTTTTATTTCTTCTTCAATATTACGACCATGTCCGAGTAATATTTTCCATGTGTATGCTTTTAAAAATCCAATTCCATAGCCACCGAGTTGAATAATGCTTGTTATCACAGCTAAAAGAGCTATTTTTATATTCTTAGTGGAGATAATAGCTGTAATAAACAGAGCAAAAATATAAGCGATGAGTGGAACGATAGCCCACCAATGCCATAATAATGCGAGTATTATCATTGCCAATGTTCCCGTGACAAATACTGCTGGTAGCCAATGCACAATTTTTAGAGAATCGGGATAGAGTAGAAATAGTGTAATGCGTGACATTCCGAATACATAGATTTGCTTGCAGAAAAGAGGCAGACTTACACGTCGCTTATGATAGACAAATGCTTCACGAATTAAGTTGATTGAAAAGCCAGCTTGACGAGTGCGTGTACTCATATCAATATCTTCGGAAAACATTTCTCGGAATCCTCCAATCTTTTCCCACACTTTGCGTGAATATCCCATGTTGAATGTACGTGGTACGAATTTTTCTAATTGAACTTTCCCGCCACGTATCCCTCCTGTTGTAAGGAATGATGTCATGGAGTAGTTGATAGCCTTCTGCACGTTGCTAAATGAGTCGTGCGCGGCATCTGGGCCACCAAAGCAATCGGTGTAGTTCGTTTCAAGATGTGTTTTAAGTACTTCAAAATATTGAGGTGGAATAATGCAATCGGAGTCAAAAAAAATGAAATATTTGCCACTTGCATGTTCCATTCCATAATTTCGTGCTATACTGCGCCCTTCATTGCTTTTGTGAAAATATTGAATAGCAATACTACCCGAATAGGCATCAGCTACATCTTTGCAAGGTAGCGACGAGCCATCTTCAACAATTACAACTTCAAAATCGTTGCATGATTGATTAGCAAGACTCTCTAAAAGGTCTTTAACTTCATCAATGCGGTTGTACACAGGAACTATTATAGAGAAAAATGGCATAGCAAAAACATGTATATTTATTTATTAGTCGTAAAGGTAGCGACTTCAAGTATATTATCATAAAAAAGCACCGAAAATATTATTTTCAGTGCTTTAGTTATAAGTTTCAGAAGTCTTATTATTTTACGCGACCTAAATAAGAGCCATCGCGAGTATCAACTTCGATAGTTTCACCTTCATTGATAAACAAAGGAACTTTTACAATAGCTCCCGATTCAAGAGTTGCAGGCTTAAGTGCATTTGTAGCTGTATCACCCTTTAGTCCTGGTTCGGTATATGTTATAAGCAGTGTTGTTTTAACAGGCATATCAGCAAATAAAATTGTTTCCGTAGAAACGTCAGAAACTACTTCAACAGTATCACCTTCTTTTATGTATTCAACACCATTAATAAGATCTTTCGCAATAGGGTGTTGCTCATAAGTTTCATTATTCATGAAAACGAAATCGCCACCTTCTTTATAAAGAAATTGATAAGGACGACGTTCTACGCGAACATCTTCTAATTTAAATCCTACTTGGAAAGTGCGGTCAAGAACGCGTCCGTTAACAACGTCTTTTAATTTTGTGCGCATAATAGTATTTCCTTTACCTGGTTTTACGTGCAAAAATTCAACGCAAAAATAAAGTCGTCCATCGAGACGAATACAAGTTCCGTTCTTAATGTCTTGAGAATTAATCATAAAAATTGGTGCTTATTTATTGTTATTTTATTGTCCTAAATCAATTTGAATGCAAATTTAATAGAAATTGGTGCAAAACGCAAAAGTTTTCGTATGAAAAATAAAATAGCAGTTGGTTATTTAAAAATTAATGTCTATTTTTGCAAACCGAAAACAGAAATAATAATAACGAAAAATATACGGTAATGAAAAGAACATTTCAACCTTCGAACAAAAAGAAGATAAATAAGCATGGTTTCCGCGAGAGAATGGCAACTGCTGATGGTCGTAAAATCATAGCTCGTCGTCGTGCAAAAGGTCGCGCAAGTCTATCGGTTTCTGATTCTATTCACAAATAAGATTATAGTATAATCTATATTTGATATATCATACCGTTGCTGTCGCAAGATAGCAACGGATTTTATGTGTCTATATCTCAACTTAAAAAATGTGCCTTCTTGATTATGTGAAATTTGGAAAAGCATTCAGAAATATTAGTCCTTTTACAGTTCATTTTAGATTTGTACATTTTAGGAGAAGTATAATAACCAAAATTTATTAGTACTTTTGAGGGTGTTCTAATGAATAAGAAGTTTATTTATGAAAAGATTTTTTTTGTGGTTTATTTACCTGTGTTGTTACACTCTTTTATATAGTGCACAACCAGTTCACGTTATTAGTGGTACTGTAATTGATAAGGTGAGTAGAGAACCTATTGATTATGTAAATGTTGCAATAATAGGACTTGAACGTGGGTGTGTTACTGACAGTGTTGGACGTTTTGCTTTTGAAAATATAGTGCCGGGTGCATATACACTAAAAGCTTCTGCCATAGGTCGCAAAGGGGCTTTAACTTCTGAATATATAGTTTCAACTCGTAATATAGATGTTACAATCGAAATGGAGTCGTCGCCAGCAGAACTTGCTACGGTAAATGTTGTAGGTGCGCCTTTTCGTAGAGATGCTGATAGTCCTATTGGATTGCGAATAATTGGTATTCAAGAAATAGAGAAAAGTCCTGGTGCAAACCGTGATATATCGAAAATAGTGCAATCATATCCTGGAGTATCGTTTTCACCTGCTGGTTATCGTAACGATTTAATAGTTCGAGGTGGTGCTCCATCTGAAAATCGTTTTTATCTTGATGGTATTGAAATACCAAATATAAATCATTTTAGTACAGAGGGTGCGTCTGGTGGCCCTGTCGGAATAATAAATGCGGATCTTATACGTGAAGTGAAGTTTTATACTGGAGCATTTCCTGCAAATAGGGGGAATGCTTTGAGTTCTGTTCTTGATTTTAAGTTGAGAGATGGAGGTCTTGACCATAATTCACTAAAAGCTACTGTTGGAGCTTCAGATTTTTCGCTTGCTTCAACTGGCCATCTTGGGAAAAAAACTACTTATCTTGTTTCGGTACGTCAATCATATTTGCAATTACTCTTTAAAATGATTGGGTTACCTTTTTTACCGACTTTTACTGATGCTCAGTTTAAAATAAAAACCACTTTTGATAGGAATAATGAGTTGACTATTTTAGGTGTTGGTGGTATTGATAATATGAAGTTGAATACGTCGCTTACTGATGAGAAATCGGAATATTTGCTTAGCTATTTACCGAAGATTAAGCAGGAAACATTTACACTTGGGGCTTCATATAAGCATTATGCAGGTATAAATTCGCAAACTGTTGTGCTAAGTCATAGCTATTTGAATAATCGCAATACTAAATACTATAATAATGATGAAAGTCTTGAGGAGAATCTAATGTTGAAATTAAATTCACGCGAGCAAGAAACAAAACTAAGGGTTGAGAATACTTCGCTCTTTGGTCAATGGAAATTAAATGTTGGTGCCAATGTTGAGTATGCTCAATATGAAAATAATTCATTTCAACGAATGTTCTCAAAAGAAGCATCTACATTGCAATATGATACAAGTTTGGACATGATTAAGTGGGGCATTTTTGCTACTACCAATTATGTTAGTTCTAATGATAGGTTTACGGCATCGTTAGGGTTAAGAACTGATGCTTGTGATTATTCTGATGTCATGAAAAATATGCTGAAGCAACTTTCGCCACGTTTATCATTGTCATATAGAGTTGCTGGGGATTTATATGCAAGTGGGAATGCTGGCATGTATTATCAGTTACCTCCTTACACTGGACTCGGATATAAGGATAATGCAGGTGTTTTTGTAAATAAGGATTTGAAATATATGCGTGTAATTCAAAGTAGTGTAGGAATGAATTGGCATAAAGGGAGCACACTTGAGCTCTCGGCAGAAGTGTTTTATAAGAATTATGATAAAATACCTTTATCTGTAACTGATAATATTCCCCTTGCATGCAAAGGCGATGATTATGGTGTGATAGGAAATGAATTGCTTATATCCGTTGCACAAGGTCGTTCTTATGGGGTTGAATTACTTGCGCGTTGGTTCATAGCTCAACGACTTAATATGTCATCATCATTTACGCTCTTTAAAAGTGAATATCGGAACAATTCAGAGAGTTCCTATATACCATCGGCTTGGGATAGCAAATTTATATTTAATGTTAGCGGTACTTATAGTTTTCCAAGTAATTGGAGTGTAGGAATGAAAGTGAAGTGTATTGGTGGGGCACCTTATACACCTTATGATGTAGAAAAGTCGTCACTTGTTACTGCATGGAATGCGCAAGGACGACCATATTATGATTATACGCGATATAACAGTGAACGATTGCCAGTTTATGGGCAACTTGATTTGCGTGTTGATAAGATATTCTATATAAAACGTTGTATGCTTGGATTCTATATTGATTTACAAAATGTGACGGTTAGTAAGTTTCGCCGACAAGATGTATTAATGAGTACAGGAATTATAGAAAATCCGACTGCTCCAATAGAGCAGCAACGTTATAAGATGAAAAATATAAAGCAAGATAGTGGGTCACTTATCCCATCGTTAGGAATAACTTTTGAGTATTAAATTTTTGAATTATGGTATTATGAATGAAAATAATTCTATGAAGTGGTGTTCAGTAGAGTTTGTTGAACGACTTCAAAAGCAGGTGATAGATATTTGTACTAAGCACAGATTACTTGGTGGTGAATTTTATATAGTTGATGAATTAAATGAGCGTTGGCGTATTTCGGCACCTGAATATATGGCAAATGCTGTGCCAGAAATTCCGCATTATCCCACAGTGGCAATTGCATGGGCATGTTATTATGGCATGGGAGCAGCATCGCTATGGGATGGCGCATGGGAGAGAGTTAAGGATATTCCAGATTTATATGTTGATATACGCGATAAACGAGGCTTTGATAATCTTGATGATTATGTAATAGAGGGATTAATGGATATTCATGCAGATAGAAATGCTGTTGATGCTGAGAATGCTAAAAGATTGACATCTACAATTCAAGATTGTGCAGAACTTGCACACACTCTAATACGTAAAGAGTGCATTGAGCCACAAAGTATTGAAGCATTTCATATGTTTGCAAAGACGACCGAAGTATTTTTCAAACTTGGTGTCAGTCTTGCATTATTTGGTCTTGGTTATAAGTATGAGAAAATGACAATAGGTAATTAATGTAGCTGTTTGCATTACCTTGAATCATTAATAGTTAATGCCATTAGCATAGTGTACGCACAGTACGCAGTGTACGCACCCTTTTGTATTATATTGATTGATTGTGAGTTACAAAGATAGAGGTGCTTGGTGATGTATTTGTGCGAAAAAAAGGTGCGTACAGTGAATTAATTGAATGCAAAGTGTGCGGGTATATTTCCTACTACGTGCGACCATTTTAATGAGCCATTTTTATCAAAGCAATATAGAGTTCCAGAAACTACATAATTTTTGGCATCAGTAATATAAATTTCTTTAGTTACTCTATGTACTGCTATTCCATAAGGTACTTTTATCTTAGTGTTTGTGCCATCAGTTATAAAGTTATCATTAACTATCTCCGAGTTTTTGACGTTAATTATAGTATATTTAATAACGTTTTTCCCTGTTCTATTTTTTTCTGCTCCAAAGATATAAATAGAATCGCCTTGAATTGTCATGTTATCGGTAGGAATTGAAAATGATTTAGTTACTTGCATTGTCTTTGTATCAATGATATGTAAGCCCGATTTATTACCATAGCTATCACTTCGATTGCTTACCCAAAGTCGTCCATATTTATCTGCCACCATTCGATGAAGATTATCGGCTACCATTATTGTATTCACTTTCATGAATGTATCAAGATTAATAACTGTAATAGTGTTATCGTAATTTGGAGCTCGATAACCGCCTGAATTAGCTACATATAGACAATTGTCAACAATTGTCATTTCTTCGGGCTGATACCCAACTTCTACTTGCCCTACAATTTTAAGAGAAAGCGTATCGACCTTGTAAACCATTCCTTTTGGTGCTTTTGGATCGAGTTGTGTGCCTCCAACATAACTACTTACATAGACCCATTTTTTATATCCTCTGATATATCTACAATTTGGAATATCAATTTGACCAATCTTTGTAGCATCTTTTGCATTCATCACATCAACTTTGTGGGAGCAATTAATTACTGCATAAAGTTTGCTACCAAAAATCTGTATATCATTTCCTACGTCGCCAAGTTCTTTTACCGACGAAGGATTACGCTCTGCATAAATGTTTGAATTATAAAATCCTGTTTTTTCATCAAAATAATCAAGAGTACATTTATTGCTACCCATATTACCCTCATTCAAAAGATAAAATCCGGCAATGCCTGTATCTCTTGGTTCTGTAACTTTGCTACCTTGCGATGCAACAATTACAATATCCTCTCGACAGCTATTTAAAGCAACCGAAAGTAACATAAGGAATAATATTATGAGATTTCGCATATTCACCGTTTCTAATTAAATGATTCCACGCCTGCAATTTCGGTAGATGATTCACCAAGTAGTCCATTAAATTGTAGTAATGATGAAACAACTTTTATAAAATCAATTTGCGATAATGTCACACTATTTCCGTTAGCATCAACAGCCCAATCAATCTTTATTTTTGAGCCGTCAACATTATTTGGGTGATTATCGGCATAACCATAATCAAAACAAGATAATTGATATTGTCCAATATCGGCATTGTAAAAGCCATTATTAGGAAGCCTTCGAACATTATTCATCGTAATGCTATTCTCCTTATTAGTGAGCCATGCAGGATAATAAGACTGTTCATGTTCTGTGATTTTCATAAGAAATCCAGTCTCACTCGGAGAAGTGGTATTCCACTTTATATATTGAGGGTTTGTAATATAGCCATCAGTAATGGTTCCAACCTCTTCCATTGTAGGTCGAAGATAAGTTATTTGCGTAATTGATGTCTTATCAAAAGATACACTACCTCTTATTTCATACCAGCTATCATCTGCTTTTCCGTTACCATTAACATCTTGCATAACATATATAATACCAGGCTCTGCACTACCTTTTTTATTCTCATCGGTACTCCCAACTCCATAAAATGAATTTCCAACGATACGAAAATCATATTTTCCTATTGCGTTTTTTATTGGTTTTACTAATTTCATTGTTATACTTCCACCAAGACTACCAAGAGTTATTAAAGTGTTGTTATTTAATGATAATTCCACTTTGTGTAGCATATCAGCATTGGTATTACCAACTTCATATTCGGGCAATTCATTAACAAATTGACCAGGAGCAGGATTATATTCCAAGACCTTAACAGCCTGAAACTTTGGATTCTCTTCTGTGCCACCTTCTCCAGGCTTTTCTTCACTACCTTTCGATGGCTCATCTCCGCATGCTACCATTACAATAGCAATCATAATTACATAAAAAATACGCTTTATCATATCGTTACTTTTAATATAAATTTAAAATTTCGTCCTGGCATAGGAAAGTTTATGACTACATCATAATATTGATTAAATACATTATTCAATTCCCCTACAATCCTACAAGCAACTTTATTAATCTTGAAATCTTTTCCTACTGACATATCTGTTGTGTACCAAGGTTGCTCATAATTTATAGGGATATTTTCTTGAGCATTATATCGTTCACCTGTGTATATGAAGCTACAATTCAAGTCCCAGCCTCGATAAGTAATATTACCAATCACTGAGCCACTATGATATGGAATATAAGGAATTTGATGCTTATAATAAGTGTCACTTTTATCTGTAAAATCTCGCGCACTTTGATAGGTGTAGTTTAATCGAAGATTAAATTTCACTCTCTCAATATGCGCAGCAACCTGTGCAGCAACTTCCACGCCATATATTTTGACTTTTCCTAAATTTAGCATTGTCCACCTAAATTGTTGTCCCGTAGGATAAGCCACAATTTTATTCTCCACTAAATTATAGTATGTATTAGCTTGAATGCTCAAAAAGTCAAAGAATGAATGCGACATTGTTTTATTCCAATTAGCTCCAATACTATATTGAGATGTCCGTTCAGGTTCAAGTAAAGTACTGCCTACTTCAGTATAATACATATCGTTAAATGTAGGCATTCTAAATGCTCGTTTAAAGAACGCATTCAATGTGAATTGCCGATATTTATATGGTTGCCAACTGATAAATGCAGCAGGAGAAAATTCACTTTTACTTTCACTCATGTCATTTATTGCTGTCGCCTTACTATCATCTTGGATAAACTGCCCAAGCACACTCACTTGCGCTTTTAGCCCTTTATATGAAAATGACGATGCTAACGCAATCATCTCATTCCAACGGCGAGGATATGCAAAATTATTCATATCAGCATTTAGTTTATTCCACTGCACGTCAGCCGACACCGAAATATCCCACCACGAAGTCATTTTAATAAGATTAGCCATTGAAAGATATACCTCTTGCTGCCAATAACGATTGTCGACATAAAGTTCTCGCTTATCATCTCTCAAAAAATGTGTATAATCGTTTGCATACTTTGCATTAACTTGTATTTGATAACGTGGTGATATAATAGTGTTATAAGAGCCTTGTACAAAGATATTTCTATCCCATTGCCTCTCGCCATGTTTAAACACATTATTCACGACAGCTCCAGGAAGTCCACGAGACGAATTATAAAAATATCCCTTTAAATTCCATCTGCCGTTGTGTGTATATCCAAATAGTCCTACCTCACCACGAAATGCTTTTATGTCACTATTTTCACGTGTCGCAGTTGTGTCATAGGCAACATCACCATTAGGCTTTAAACGCTTATAACGGAATTTATAACGTCCATTGGCATAAGTATATTCGGCAGAAGCCGAGAGATGTAAATAATCAGTAATTTTTTGTTCCCACACAAAAGAAGGATTTGCAAGTCCAAAACTTCCTGTGCGCAATTGTCCAGTCACATGATAAGTTTCTGATGTTGCAAAGTGAGGTCGTTTGGTTTTAATATATATTGTTCCCGAAGAGCCAAAATCTTTTGCACTTTGAAATATATCACTTTTCTGTCCATTATACAGAGAAATCTCTTCAACATTATCAAGTGAATATCGACCTAAATCGACTTGTCCATTTTGTGCGTTACCAAGTTGAATCCCATCGTAGAAAACGCCCATGTTGTTGGTACCCATGCTTCGAATATTTACGGTCTTAATTCCGCCAATACCTCCGTAATCCTTGATTTGGACTCCAGAGAAATATCGTATTGCATCAGCCACCGATTGACTATTTAGGCTCTCAAGTACCTTATCATCGAGTTTCTGTGCTGGGATTATATGAGATTTTCTGTTTTTTACTATTTCTACTTCGTCAATGCGCACCATTGAATCCATAAATGCAGCTTGTGCTTGAACAATAATGCTCAGGCTACTAAGAGAAATAAAAATAAGACTACATATAAATCTTTGCATTTATGAAATATTACATGTCCGAAATCTCCAGATTCTCTGTAATGGAAATTTTTACTCGCAGACATTAATGAATAACACATGCTTTTATGACCGGTATTCTGACTTCTCCCCTATATTGTGTATCGACACCTTCCCAACAATGATGTCAGTGGTACCTGTCGATATAGGCATTTTGCGGAGTTACAGCAGCGAGCCTGTTTGGGATTTACACCCAATTCCCTCAACAACTATTTAGAGAATAGTTGTCGTTGTCAATAAGCGTTGCGAAGTTACATATTTTCTCGCTAATTCATAGATTTTTAGAGGTAATAAATTACAACTATTCAATATCGTCCAATATTTTACACTACTTTTGTACAATGCTTTAATCAAAAAGAAATGCGTCAATTTTTAAAAACATGGATGCTCCCAATTGCAATGCTTGGAGGAGCTCTTTTTCACGATTGGATAGAAAACATAAAATTTCTTACTCCATTACTCATATTCTTAATGCTCACCGTGACATATACTCGCATCAAGCCTCAGGAATTTAGGATTACTCGCTTTCATTGGTCATTACTTTTAGTGCAATTAATAGGTTGCTGGATTATTTATTTTGCATTATATTATTTGAATCCAATTATTGCAGCAGGAGGCTTTATTTGCGTTTTTATTTCGACTGCTACCGCTGCACCAGTTATCACTGGAATGTTAGGAGGAAGCATTTCTCGAATAGCTACTTATTCATTCCTTAGCAATTTAATGGTAGCACTTTTTGCCCCATTTTTTCTTACATTTATAAATCATGGCGAAAATATACCTTTTATAGAATCTTTTCAAAAGATATGTTCCGAAGTATTACCTATTCTAATATTGCCAATAATAGTAGCATTGATACTTCGTTATTCATTTCCTAAACTACATTTAGCGATATCAAATCATCAATCTATCTCATTCTATATGTGGGCAATCGCGTTATTTATAGTTGTGGGAACGGCTGTTAGTTTTATTCTTAAACAACCAATTAAAAGTCTTTCGGAGATGATTGGATTAGGGGTTGTATCACTCATTGCGTGTTGTCTTCAATTCTACATTGGGCGAAAAGTAGGTGTCAAATATGGCGATAAGATAGCAGGAGGGCAGGGGCTTGGCCAGAAAAATACAATTTTAGCAATCTGGCTATCGCTTACTTATCTAAACCCAATAATAACAATTGCTCCTGCAACATACGTGGCTTGGCAGAATACGATTAATAGTATTCAACTCTATTATAAGTCGAAAAATAAATAAATATTACACTTTTATTAATTATTGATGCTTTACATTGATTATAATTTCATTAAATT